>CALPSU020000040.1 GCA_943326315.2 Chryseobacterium gleum | reverse complement strand
CCGCTCTTCCATTTTTCTTCCATTTTCTGATCTAGGTTTAATCATAGTGGATGAGGAACACGAAAGTTCATTTAAACAATACGATCCATCTCCAAGGTATAATGCAAGAGATTGCGCTGTAGTTTTAGGTCACATGTATAAAGCTAAAGTGCTTTTAGGATCCGCAACACCTTCAATTGAAAGTTATTACAATGCTTTAAATGGAAAATATGGGCTAATAAATCTGACTGAACGTTTTGGAGGAATTCAAATGCCGGAAATATTTTGCGCTGATTTAAAAAAAGAAAGACGTCAAAAAAGCATGCAATCCCATTTTTCATCCTATTTGATGGATACTATGCGAAGTGCTTTAAATAAAAACGAACAGATTATACTCTTTCAAAACAGGAGAGGTTACACTCCTATGTGGCAATGTGAAATATGTAATTGGACACCTAAATGCAAAAATTGCGATGTATCGTTAACTTACCATAAGCACACAAACACATTAAAATGTCACTATTGTGGGCACCACTCCCCTCCTATCGGCACTTGTTCTGCATGCGGAAGCAATCGATTAAAAATGCTTGGATTTGGAACTGAAAAAATAGAAGATGAATTATCTTTGATGTTGCCAGATAAAATAATTCAAAGAATGGATTTAGATACTACGAGATCTAAAAATGCGTATGAAAATATTATTCATGATTTTGAAAACAGACAAATAGACATTTTAATAGGAACTCAAATGGTAACTAAAGGGTTAGATTTTGATAACGTTAGTTTAGTTGGAGTATTGGATGCAGACATGTTATTAAACAGGACTGATTTTAGAGCGTTTGAAAGATCATATCAGTTAATGTCACAAGTTGCAGGTAGATCTGGAAGAAAAAACAAGAGAGGCTCTGTAATCATACAAACAGGAGATCCTGATCATTGGGTAATTCAAAAAATCATAAACCACGATTATGTAGGTTTTTATGAAAGTGAAATAATTGAAAGAAAAAATTTCTTTTACCCTCCTTTCTACAAACTTATTGATATTACTCTAAAACATAAAGAAGAATATATATTGGACAAGGCGGCAATGGATTTTGGAAATCAACTCCGTGAAATATTTAAAGAGAGAGTTTTAGGTCCTGAATATCCTGTTGTAAAAAGAGTTAGGAATTTGTATTTGAAAAAAATTACCTTAAAAATTGAAAGAGATGCTCCTGAGAAAAAAGTAAAGGAACGCATACAAGAACTAGTTTCAGCCTTCTATAGCGTTCCTTTTAATAAATCAATTCGAATGGTTATCGATGTCGACCCGGCTTAACCGAGGTATGTTTTTAGCATTCGACTTCTGGAAGTATGTTTCAACCTTCTAATTGCTTTTTCTTTAATTTGTCTCACTCTTTCTCTAGTTAAATCAAATTTTTCACCTATTTCTTCTAATGTTAAAGGATATCTCCCACTTAATCCATAATACATTCTAACCACATCGCCCTCTCTTGAAGTTAATGTTGTTAATGATCTTTCAATATCTTTTCTTAATGATTCGGTATTTAACCCTCCTTCAGGACTTGGCAAACTATCATTAGGTAATAAATCATACATATTTGATGACGATTCATCTCCCTCAACTAAGGAAGCATCCATTGAAACATGTCTACCATTATTTGCCAAGGATTGTCTAACATCTTCTTGGCTACATTCTAGAACATCAGCTAACTCATCTACAGAAGGTGGTCTTTCATATTTTTGTTCTAATTCAGAATAAGCTCTATTTATTTTATTTATTACCCCAATTTTATTCAAAGGCAAACGAACAATTCTTGCTTGTTCTGCTAATGCTTGTAAAATAGATTGTCTAATCCACCAAACAGCATAGGATATGAATTTAAACCCCCTCGTTTCGTCAAAACGTTCTGCAGCTTTTATTAATCCAATATTACCTTCATTTATTAAATCAGGCAACGTTAAACCTTGATTTTGATATTGTTTTGATACAGATACAACAAAACGTAAATTGGCTCTTGTTAACCTCTCTAAAGCAGCCCTGTCACCCTGTTTAATTTTAATTGCTAATTCAACTTCTTCATCCGCAGAAATCATGTCTTCACGACCGATTTCTTGCAAGTATTTATCCAAAGAAGCGGTTTCTCTATTGGTAACTTGTTTAACGATTTTTAATTGTCTCATGGCAAAGTATATTAAATGAATAACCTAAATTATTTCTAAATCCTACTAACCTTTAAATTAGTAAATAGTATCTTCAAATACATTAAAATCAAATAATTATTTCCAATCAATGAACAAACTAAGTGTTAAGGTTGGACAAATTTGCTTTTTGATCGAAAATTAATCTATTCAAAGTATGAAAAAAGTGAATTTCGTTTAGAATCAATTAAAATAAACGTTTTCATTTCATTAGTTTGATTAATTTTGCGCTATGAAAATTTTGATGGTTTGTCTTGGAAACATTTGTCGATCTCCTTTAGCAGATGGGCTTATGAGAAAAAAAATAATCGACAATAAATTAGAAATAATTGTTGATTCAGCAGGTACTACTGGAATTCATTCTGGTGAATCTCCAGACATTAGAATGTGTCACACAGCTAGATCTTTCGGAACACCTATTGATTATTTAAAATCAAGAAAGTTTACAGTGGAAGACTTTGACAATTTTGATCACATCTATGTGATGGATAAAAGCAACAAAGCCAATGTTTTGCAATTAGCAAGAACAGAAGCAGATAAAAACAAAGTAGAATTAATATTAAACGTATCTCATCCGGGTGAAAACATCGAAGTACCCGATCCATATTATGGAGGCGAAGAAGGATTTGTAGAAGTATATAAATTATTGGATAAAGCTACAGATGCTATCCTAGAGAAAATAAAAAATAACGAACTTTAACACGTTCAATCAAACTTAAAATATGTCTCACATAGCTCACGGTAAAATATATCTTCTTCCTACAACTTTAGGAGGTGAAACAACAACTGACATTATCCCTCCTGATGTTGCTAAAATTGCAACGACTTTTCGATATTTTGCTGTTGAAGATATTAAGATGGCGCGTCGTTATTTACGTAAATTAGATCGTGAATTTCCGATAGATGAATCAACTTTCTTTATTCTGAATAAGAAAACTCCTCAAGATGAATTGTATCAAATGATTAAACCTGTTTTAAACGGTAATAATTTAGCGATCATTTCAGATGCTGGATGTCCAGGCATTGCTGATCCAGGTGCTGAATTAGTAGCATTGGCTCATGAAAAAGAAATTCACGTTATGCCTTTAGTTGGTCCTTCTTCAATTCTTTTAGGCTTAATGGGAAGTGGCTTTAACGGTCAGAGTTTTACTTTTCATGGTTACCTTCCAAAAGAAAGAAAAGAACGTGTCAAAAAAATTAAAGATTTTGAAGGAGACGCTAGAAGAAATGATCGAACTCATATTTTCATGGATACTCCTTTTAGAAATATGAATGTTTTAGAAGATTTATTAAATGAATTAGCGGATACAACAATGTTATGTATTGCGCACAACTTAACAATGCCTAATGCTTCAGTAAGAACGTATTCAATAAAAAACTGGAGAGAAAAAGCATTTGATTTAGAGAAGTATCCTACAATGTTTTTAATTGGAATTAGTCAGAGTAAAGGGTGATTGAAGTTTGATTATTAATGTTGAATGTTTAATTTTATTATAAAACATTCAACATTAATCATTTAAAATTATTTAATCCCCCTACTCTTTTTCAAGTTGTCGTAAGCACTTTGAATTTGTTGAAATTTTTCTTTAGCTCCTTTTTCATATTCTTCACCCATTGAGGCTACTTTGTCTGGATGGAATTTTATAGCCATTTTACGGTAAGCTTTTTTCACCTCATCGTCCGTTGCTGATTGTTCGATTCCAAGAATTTTGTAGTCTGAATCTGCATTTCTATAGAACATGTTTTTCACACTTTCAAAATCTACAGATGAAACCCCCATCATGGAAGCAATCACACTCATCACGTTCAATTCCGATTCGGATACCATACCATCCGCTTTGGCTATACCGAACATGTAATGAAGCAATTGCACCCTTACTTCCGGTTGCATTCTTGTCTTAATATCTTGACAAATTTGATCCAAAGGAATATCTCCAGATTCTAAAAAATGCTTTAAGGTTTGTAAATGTGTATTAGAATAATTTTCACCAAATTGCTGCTGTAAAAATTGTTTAACGTAATCTAATTCTGACTTTACAACTTTCCCATCTGCCTTCATTACCGCGGCAGAAAGAGCCATGATTATTGTTGGAACATCATTTTGAGAAGATCTCTGTTGATAATATTGAAAAAGATCTTCAGACTTAAATTCTCTCCCTTCCGCTTTTGCTTGTGCTTTTGCCTTACCTATAACTGTTTGATAGTTATCTATAAATCCACCTATAATAAACCCTAAAAAAGCTCCTGAAAAACTTTTTAATAGAAGATAACCTCCAACTGCTAATATCCATTTAAACAAAATCCAACGTTTTTAATATGAAAAAATGCGGAACCATTTAATTAAATGATTCCGCCTAATAATTTACTTGTAAGAAACTATACTAATTCAATACTTCTATCAATAAAGTTACTCAAAGCCTCACCTTTTAACATACCTTGAGAAAGTAATGCTAAATCAGTTAATTGTTTCACTTTAGCAGTTTTATCACTTTCATTTGATGCACTTAAAACTTCCGAAATTTTTGCATGGTTTCCATTTACAACCATATTATATGTTTCAGGAAATGCACCAAAGAAACCTGCTCCACCCATTTTTTGTTGTTCCATCATACGACGAATAAATTCTGGCTGAGTAATCACAATTGGAGCATCATCAATACTCATGCTCTCAAATTGAATATGAAATTTATCTTTATTTACAACCGTTTCGAACAAAGGTTTTAAAGCTTCTTCATCTTCTTTCGATAATTTTGAAGGTAAAACCTCATCCTTTTTGATTAATTTATCTAAAGTATCAGAATCAACACGAACAAAAGAAATGTTTTCAATAGATTGCTCCATTTTAGATATCCAATGAGACACTAATGGTCCGTCTAAATGCAATACATCATAGCCTCTATCGATAGCTTTTTTCACGAATGAAAACTGCTCATCAGGAGAATTTGTATATAATACAATTGCTTTTCCATCTTTATCCGTTTGAAGTGTAGCAATTTTCTCTTTGTACTCTTCAATTGTAAAGAATTTACCTGTAGTGTTTTTTACTAAAGAGAAGTCTTTTGCTTTATCGGCAAATTTCTCATCAGATAGCATTCCATATTGTACAAAAATTTGTAAATCATCCCATTTTTCTTCGAAATCTTTACGGTCTTTTTTGAACATTTCAGCTAATTTATCTACTACTTTTTTAGTAATATGAGCTGAAATTTTCTTAACGTTACTATCACTTTGTAAATAAGATCTAGATACATTTAATGGAATATCTGGAGAATCAATCACACCATGTAATAATGTCAAGAATTCTGGAACGATTTCAGCAACACTATCAGTAATAAATACTTGATTAGAATACAAGTTAATTTTATTACGTTGAACTTCTACATTTTCTTTTATTTTAGGAAAATATAAAATCCCTGTTAAATTGAAAGGATAATCTACATTCAAGTGAATATGAAATAATGGGCTATCGAATGAAGATGGGTATAATTCTCTATAAAAAGCATCGTAATCATCTTTTGATAAATCAATCGGAGCTTTTGTCCAAGCTGGCTCTGGATTATTAATTTGATTTTCAACTTCAATAGCAACACGTTTCACTTTATCATTTTCGTCTTTTTCACCTTCTGGACTATCAATGTATTCCGTTTTAGTTCCAAAGAAAACTGGAGTTGGTAAAAATTTACAGTATTTATCTAAAATTCCTGAAATTCTTGCTTTTTCTAAAAACTCTTTAGATTCTTCCGATATGAAAAGAACGATATCTGTTCCTCTATCCGTTTTCTCAATGTCTGTTATTGTAAATTCCGGTGAACCATTACTTTCCCATTGAACAGCTTTTGATCCTTCATGGCGAGAAAGTGTACGGATTTGTACTTTTTCAGCAACCATGAATCCAGAATAAAATCCTAAACCAAAATGTCCTATAATTTGTTCTGCACCTTCTTGTCCTTTATATTGTTGTAAAAATTCTTCAGCACCAGAAAAAGCAATTTGATTAATATATTTATCAATCTCTTCTTCTGTCATCCCAATTCCTCTATCGCGAATAGTTAGTGTTTTTTCAATTGGATCTAAAATTACATCCACTTTCAATTCACCTAACTCTCCCTTAAATTCTCCATTCGAAGAAAGAAATTTCAATTTTTGTGTAGCATCAACTGCATTTGAAACCAATTCTCTTAGGAAAATCTCATGGTCTGAGTACAAGAATTTTTTAATAATTGGAAAAATATTCTCCGTTTGTACATTGATTTGACCTGTTCTCATAATTATGTATTTTTGTTTCACGCCTTAAGACAATGTTTATGCCACACCCTAAAAACCGACAAAGTGTCAGGATTTATTTAGACAAACTGACGTAAACTCAAATGAAGTATTTTTTGTATTTTTGAGTTCTATTTTAAAGGTGTGCATTTTTTAGAAATTCTTTATTTTATTCTTTTTTTACTTGCATTTCGGTATGTACCTATTTTGCAATTAAAAAATGAAAAACCAATATTGATGCCTATTGCATTCGCCTTAAAAACGGTTGTTGGATTCTTATTTTTACTTATATACTTACACCCTGACACTAATAATTCGGTCCCTTCAGATACGATGAGATTTTTATCTGAAAGCGAGCAATTACATGCAGTATTCCAAAAATCCCCAAGTGATTATTTTACATTATTATCTGGAATTGGAGAAGATACCGAATTAATAAAAAAACACCTCAGCAATACTTTTCTTTGGGACGCGGGAAGTGATACGATTATAAATGATTCTAGAAATGTAATTCGACTTCATAGTCTAATTCAATTTATCTCCTTTGGCTCACCTTTTATTCATTCACTTTTCATGTGTTTCTTTGCTTTAATCGGGCTCCGTCATTTATTTTTAACATTCCAACCCTTTATTGAAGTAAAACCGATTTTATTATTTTTAGCCTTATTATTATTCCCTAGTTTACTTTTTTGGACTTCTGGAATTTTAAAAGAACCGATATTATTCCTTGGCCTTTCCATGTTTACTCGATCTTTGCTATTAAGAGACCCTAAACTTAAACGGATTTTATTTGGTTGTTTAGGAATTGCTCTACTTTTAAGCGTAAAACCTTATGTATTAGCTTGCTTAATACCATCGTTAGTCTTTTATCTAATTTACAGGTACATTTTTAAATCTAGATTTTTAATTAGTATAGCTGTTTTTTTAGCATTAGGAATATCTAGTTTATTGCTATTTTCAAATGGTCGTCAAAAAGCAGTGGATTATCTTTCAAGAAAACAATATGATTTTGACCACATAGGGAAAGGCGGACTTTTTATCAGAGGAGACTCTAGTTTAATCTATTTTTCACCAAGTGAATACCCTAAATTAAAAATTAATATAAAAGATAGTATTGTAGAAGTTGTTAAGCCTGCAAACTGCATGATAGTTTCTCGTGAACATCGTTACAAACCAGTACCAAGTGTTATGATTCCTGATCATGAAAAGAGAAGCTTGCGTTACAATGTTGGAGGAGCGATGAGTTATATTAAAACTACTCCAATAAATAGGTCTTTTACTCAATTAATAAAAAACATTCCCGAAGCTTTGATAAATAGTTTTTTAAGACCATTCCCTAATGATCCAGGAAGTTCTTTGAAGTTCCCTGCAATGTTTGAAGTTTGGTTATTAATCATACTGTTAATCTATTCTTTATTTAATCACAAAATAATTGACAAATTTAATCTAGGAATACTAGCTAGTTTATTTATATTTTCAATCTGTTTATTTCTTATTATTGGATGGACAACTCCAGTTATTGGAGCAATATTTAGATATCGTTTCCCTGCTCAATTGGCTATTTTATTGATTTCTTTAATTCTATTAAAAAACAGACATAAAATCAAAAAAGCATGATAATAAGCTTTATTTACTTCACTTTAATTCTAGTTGCATTTAAATATATTAAATGCTTGCAAGTTAAAAATGCTCCAAATTGGACAATGAGTCTCGCTTTTATCATTAAAACCACAATGGGGTTATTCTTTTCATACATATATATATATCATACAAAAAATCCATCTGAACCATCTGATGCAATTCGATTCTTAGACGAAAGCAAACAATTATACGCTATATTTTTTCAATCAAAAAGCGACTTTTTCGCTATGTTTACCGGTATAGGAGACAATGCTAACATGATTCATAAGTACATGAATAAATCCTTTATTTGGGATGCAGGAAACTTCACAATGATAAATGATTCAAGAAATACAATTCGCTTTCATTGTTTAATTCGTTTTATATCTTTTAACTCTACTTTTGTTCATACACTTGTTTTATGTGCTTTATCATTAATTGGAATTCAACAACTACAGCTAGCATTTCAACCTTATTCTAAATTAAAACCAATATACTTATTTTCAATATTATTATTATTTCCTAGTTTACTTTTTTGGAGTTCAGGAATATTAAAAGAACCTTTTCTAATCTTAGGAATTGGAATATTTTCAAGAGCATGTCTCATTAAAGAAAATAAATATTATCGTCTCTTACTTCTTACGATAGGGTTCTGTATACTTCTATTATTTAAGCCATATATACTTATTTGTTTATTCCCTGCTATTGGCTTTTATATTGCATTCAAATACATTTTCAAAGAGAGAATTAAACTTACCGTTTTCGCTATACTTTTACTTGTAACAACTCTTATTCTATTATTCCCTTCAAAAAGACAACGTTTTACTGAATACATTTCAAGAAAACAATTTGATTTAGAAAATGTTGGTGAAGGTGGTATCCATGTATACGGCGAAACATGTTTTTACTACTTTAAACCTTCTCAATATAAAAACCTTAGAATAAAAGACGGTTTTGCAGAACTCGTTAAGACAAGTGAAGCTTTCGAGCTTTCATGGATAGACACGAAAACAATTCCAAAACATGTACTATTAAATCCGAATGGTAAGAAATGGAAGATCCATATTATTATGCCTGGAACAAATAGTTACATAAAGACAACAAGTATCGATAATTCGTTCATACAACTTATTAAAAATATTCCAGAAGCAATAATTAACGTTCTTTTCAGACCTTTTCCATTCGATAATGGCAGCTTTTTAAAATATCCCGCAATGTTTGAAGCGTGGCTTATTTCACTATTCATTCTACTTTCATTAGTTTTCAGAAGAAAAATTGACTCCAATTCAAAAGGTATTATTTTCGGACTTCTAATTTTTGCATTTTCATTAATATTATTAATTGGCTGGACAACTCCAGTTATTGGAGCAATTGTTAGATTCAGATTCCCAGCACAATTAGCTTTACTTTTAATCGGAGCGATACTCATTGATTCTACTAAAATTTTTAAAAAAATAATCCATGAATAAATACGTTTTTATTACAGGTGCAACATCCGGATTTGGAGAAGCATGTTCAAGAATATTTGCCGAAAACAACTGGAATTTAGTTATTACAGGAAGAAGAGAAGATCGGTTAAAAAATTTAAAAAAGGAACTTGAAGCTCAATTTAATATTAAAATTGAAACGCTTTGTTTTGATGTTCAAAACTTAAATCAAGTTAATTCATCAATTGAAAATCTATCAGATGAAATTAAATTAAACATTGAAATCTTAATAAACAATGCAGGATTAGCTGTTGGCAGAGGTCCTATAGATACTGGTCTAACAGATGATTGGGAAAGAATGATTGATACAAACATAAAAGGTCTATTATATGTTTCAAAAGCGATCATTCCTTTTTTAAAGAAAAACAAAAAAGGTCATATATTCAACTTAGGAAGTATTGCTGGAAAAGAAGTTTATCCTGGAGGAAATGTATATTGCGCTACTAAACATGCTGTTGATGCACTTTCAAAAGCAATGAGAATAGATTTAGTTGAGCATTCAATAAAAGTTACGAATATTGCCCCCGGTGCTGCTGATACTGAATTTTCTATTGTCCGATTTAAAGGAGATGAATCAGTTGCAACAAGTATTTACGAAGGGTTTGAACCATTAGTCGCAAAAGACATAGCAGATACTATTTACTTTGTTGCAACACGTCCAAAACACGTCACAATAAATGATTTAACGATTATGCCTACTGCACAGGCTTCTGCAACAGTATTATTTAAACAATAGATTCATTTAATATAGAAACAAGCAAATTTAATTCTTGTTCGGTATTAAATGAATGTAGACAAATTCTTAATCCTTCACTCCCTTCTGGTACAGTTGGAGAAAAAATAGGTTTAACTGCAATATTAGATGCTTGTAAATTGGATGCGATCCTTTTCGTTTCTTGAACGTTTCCAATTTTAATTAATTGAATAGGAGAATTTAAGTCGGACAAACAAGTTAATCCATTTATTTTATTTCTAAAATTATGAATTACATGTTTCAACAAATCGTGTCTTTCTTTAAATGAATCCTCTTTTAATATTTCAATAATTCGATTGTATGAATCTGGAGGTAAAGCAGTAGTATAAATAAATGATCTAGAAAAATTGATCAAAAAATCTTTCAAACCCCTTTCTCCTAAAATACAAGATCCATGAGAACCATACGCTTTTCCAAATGTGATTAATCTTGCAAAAACACTTTTTTCAAGATTTAATTCTTCGACAAGTCCTTTTCCATTATCTCCGAAAACACCGCCAGAATGAGCTTCATCTACTATTAAATATGCATGGTATTTATCACATAATTTCACTAAATCAATCAATGGAGCAATATCTCCATCCATTGAATACAGAGATTCTACAACAACATATTTAATACCTGAAGTTTTGGCTAATCGATTTTCTAAATCGGCTACATCATTATGTTTAAATGAATTAGAGGTCGCAAAACTTAATCTTAAACCATCTCTGATACTTGCATGAATAAATTCATCGTAAAAAACAGTATCTCCACGTTGAGGCACCGAACTAAAAAAACCAAGATTGGCATCGTAGCCTGAATTAAAAATCAAAGCAGATTCTGAATTAAAAAAGTCTGCTAAAAACTCTTCCGATTCAAGAGCTTCTTCACTGGTTCCTGAAATTAATCGTGATCCAGTACTTCCATAACTCAATACTCTTTTAGAAGAAGTTTCTAATTTTGAATACCCTAAATAATCATTTGAATAAAAATCAACAAATCCTTCAAACGAAGAAAGGGAACGTAATGTCCCCTCTTCTAATCTTTTATTTAATTTATTTTGAAGTTTTTGATCCACCTACAAAGAATCTACTGAAGAAACCTTTCTTGGTTCGAAGTCAACTTGTTTTGCAGCCAACAATTCAGCAGCTCTTTCAGCTTCTTTCTTTTTTCTAGCATCAATTATTGGATCTGCATGTGTTACTGGCTTTTCACCTTCCGTATACGCAGCTTTAGGTATTAAACCTAAAATTTCGAACATCTCTTTGTCCTCATTGAATTCAGGATTTGGAGTTGTCAACAATTTATCACCTGCAAAAATAGATCCTGCACCAGCCATAAAACAAAGTGCCTGTCCTTCCATATTCATTTTAGTTCTTCCAGCAGATAAACGAACTACTGATTCTGGGAAGGCAATTCTTGTTACAGCTACCATTCTTATCATTTCCCATTGTTCAATAGGTTTTTGATCTTCCATCGGGGTACCTTCAACAGCAACAAGAGCATTAATAGGAATTGAATTTGGAGGAGTTTCCATTTCAATGTAACTCATTAACAAACCGATTCTATCTTCAACAGCTTCACCCATTCCTATGATACCTCCAGAACAAACTGTTAACCCAGCTTTTCTAGCATTGTCAATAGTATTTAATCGATCTTCATATTCTCTGGTAGAAATTACATCCCCATAAAATTCTTTAGATGTATCTAAATTATGGTTATAAGCGAATAATCCAGCATTTTTTAAACGTTTAGCTTGATCCTCATTCATCATACCTAATGTACAACAAACTTCCATATCTAAATCATTCACAGCTTGAACCATTTCAACAACGTTGTCAAAATCTTTATTGTCTCTTACCTCTCTCCAAGCAGCTCCCATACATAAACGAGAAGACCCATTTGCTTTTGCATTTTTTTCCTGCTCAATAACTGAATCTACAGTCATTAATTTAT
>CALPSU020000039.1 GCA_943326315.2 Chryseobacterium gleum | reverse complement strand
TAGAGTATTTTAATTTGATTGCATGGGTTGATAGCAAAATTAATAAAACAACTTTTAATCATGAAGTTAAACTACATTCTGGAACTGTTATTCAGTGATTTCTGGTATAGGTTTAAAAATTCTACAAGATATAGCTCTATGATCACTATATTCTCCATCTTGTATTTTAAAATCCATAGAATTTAATTCCTTAGAGTGAAAGATATAATCGATTCTACCAGCAGGAATTTTTCCTATATAAGTTGAACCTATTCCGGATGAACAATTTCTAAATGCATCAACAAGTGTTTTATTAAATTGATTGTATGTATAGGAAAGAGGGGTATCATTAAAATCACCACATATAATTACTGGGTAAGGGGATTTTTTTGCATGTTCCATTACAGTTTGCGCTTGATTCGCTCTTTTTGGAAATGCTATTCTTAATTTATCAAGCATCATTCTTATTTGAGATTTTTCAAAATTATTGTCAGTTATTTTATCTCCAAAAATAGCATAGTCGTCTTTCTTGAATTTAATTGATTGTAAGTGAACATTATATATTCTAAATGTGTCAAGTTCTTTTACAATATCAGCATAAATACAATAGTTGTCATTATTGTCATCTTCATCAAGAAATACAACATCTCCTTTTGAAATCATGGGATATTTTGATAGCATAGCTATTCCAAAATTTTGTCTGCCTTTTAATTTATGGCTATATCTTTCATGATAATCTTTAATGTTTAAGAATTCACGAATTGCATCGCGGGTTGAGAATTTAGTTGGTTTATCTTGGTGGTAAAACTCTTGAAAGCACAAAACATCCGGATTTTCAGTTTTTAAATAACTAAAGATAGAATCTTTATTTTCATATAAATCTGACATCGTCCAATTGTATAAGTCAAATAATCTGACATTATAACTTAGTACATGCAATGTTTGCTCAATTCTCGGTGTTATTTCAGGGTTTTCACCTGTAGCAACCATTCTAAAATGTAACTTTCCTCCAATTAATATTACTGCTAATACGATTAAGGCCCATTTTGAACGAGCTAATGTCCATACGATTAAGAAGAAAATTGAAAATAAAAATAATATGGGATATGCTAAACCGAAAAAAGGTAGGGGCCAAAATGTTCCAGGATGAATAAAAGGACATAAATAAGCTAGTAGTAAGCATATTAAGCAAACAATTGTAGCAATTTTAATCCATGAGGAAAAACGTAAGATATTTTTAATAAGTTTACTTAGCATTTTTACTTTGGTCGAATAAGAATTGTTTTTCTGCTTTTGATAGAGATTCATAACCAGATTTTGCAATTTTATCTAATATTGCATCTGTTTGAATTTGACGTTGTTTTAATTCGTAATTATATTCTTCATCGGTTTTAACTTTTCGACTTGAACTTCCTCCATGTTTTACTGTGAATTTAGGTTCTTGTTTAGTGAAAATTTTACTAAAAAAAGAAAAGATACTATCTGTAAATTTTTGAAAAAGAGTAATTATATTTTTAGAACTATTTAAATTTTGAATAGATAATGCCCCGAGTAAAGCACCTCCAATATGTACAAAATGAGCGGTACCATCGTTTGAAGCAAGAGAGAAAAGGTCTATTAGAAAAAAAGTCAGGGCAAGAAAAATTAATTTTACAGGAAAAACACCGAATAACATTACTTGAAGGTTTGGTCTGTAGAGGGCAAGAGCAATAAATATTGCCATTATAGAGCCAGAAGCACCAACCACTCCAACATTTGTGTTTTGAAAAACCGGAAATATGGCTCTAGCAATTATTTCAATAATACTTCCAACTAAACCTCCTAATAAATATGTATTTAAAAGTCTCTTTCTTGAAAATAATTGTTCAAACATTTTTCCGGAAAAATATAGCATTAGCATGTTCATAATGAAATGAAAAAAGCCAAAGTGAGAAAACATACTAGTCACTAAACCCCATGGAGTTAGGATCAATTCATTAATGTCTGTGTTTAATGAGAAAACCGTTTCATTGAAAGATGTTATGGAGATTTTTGTTTCACCTTGAATAAGATTTCCAACAACATTTAAAATCCCAATAAATAAGAAAACAATCGTATTGATTAATATCAATCGAATTGTCATATCACCATTTTTTAATTGGTGTTTTAAGTCTTCTTTAAGTGAATATTGTTCTTGCATTACCAAAAATGTTTTTTATCTGTTTTTCTCCAGTATAATATAATTATAGCTCCTACAATTGCTCCACCGACATGTGCTAAATGTGCAACATTATCACCTGGGCTTCCATTTATACTTTTGTATAATTCCCATATAAAATAACCACCAACTAAAAATTTTGCTTTAACAGGAATAGCGAAGTAAAGCATGAATTCAGTATTCGGAAATAATAGTGCGAATGCGGCCATGATTCCAAATACTGCACCGGATGCTCCAATTAATGGTGTATTTGAAAAGCTTATATATTTACTTAATGTATTTATATCTAATTTACTATTTTGAGGTAAAGTGTGTAAATAATTGTTTACATTATTTTCTAAATCAAAAGTTGAATAGCTCGATTTAATTATGTTATTTAAAGTCTCTAAATCAAGGGAGGAAGATAAAGAATTTTTTAGTTCATGAATTTGGTATACTCCAATGATGTTATATAGCGCAAAAGCCCCTAAAGCCGAAGCAATATAAAAGATGAAAAATCGTTTTGGGCCCCATAATTGTTCAAGGAATGTACCAAGCATAACGAATAACCACATATTCATAAAAATATGCATTATGTCAGCATGCATGAAAAAATGAGATATAATTTGATACGGTTCAAAATTTGGTGAGTTTACATAATATGCACCTAAGATTCGATCTAAATCAATTCCTTGTGAATTGAAGAAAAATTTTAAGACAAAAAATAATACATTCAAAAGAAGTATATTCTTTGTTACTTGGGGGATGTTACTTAAAAATGAAAACATAATTTAAAATTTATTTGCTATTTCTTCTAAAGTTAATGTTTGTACAATTGTTTTTCCGCTTGGAGTATAAACGTGTTCTTGACATTGAAATAAATCTTCAATTAATGTTTCGGATGCTTCATTAGATAAAAGTACATTCTTTTTTTGTGATGAAGATCTTGCAATTGAATTAATTAATATATGAGCAATATCTCCTTTTTCAATATCTCTGTATGATATGTTTTCAAGAATATTATCTAAACAATCATTTATATTTTCTTCTTGAAGAACTGACGGTACAGCGTTTATTTGCATTAAATTATCTTGAAATTCAGTTTCAAATCCCAAGCGATTTAGCATAGTTTTATTGCTGATCCATTCATTTTTTTCTCCTGAAGAAACTTCTTTTTCATAGGGGAAAAGAAGTTTCTGAGAATGTATTGGATTGGAAATAAATGAATTCATTAATTTATCATAAATAATTCGTTCAACTGCTCTTCTGTGGTGAATAAGCATTAATCCCGATTTGCAAGAAGTTATTAAATAATTTCCTCTTACGATATATTCTTTACGAGTATTTTCTTCAATTTCAAGATCTAACTCAACCGGTTCACTTTCTTTAACTTCTTCTTTAATAGCATAGAAATTCATCCAATCTTCTTGATTAATCTCTTTATTTCCAAATCCTTCTGCTTTAATTGCTGAAGTGAAACTTGAGCTAGTATTTGATTTTGATGGGGCTGAAGTTATATTGTTGAATGGGTTGTAATTCTCGTTTACAATAATTTTGGGTTGAATAGGGATTTGGTTGCTCATAGATAATGGCAAATCAAAACTTGTTTCTCTATTAAAATCTAATGTTGGAGCGATATTATATTTACCTATAGATCTTCTTATTGCGCTTAATATAATCGCATAAATTAACCGATCTTCTTCAAATTTAATTTCAGTTTTTGTAGGGTGAACGTTAACATCAATTTTTTGAGGATCGATTGTTAGATAAAGAAAGTAAGTTGGAAAAGTCTTTGGTTGTAATAGTCCATCAAAAGCTTTGGAGATAGCATGATTGAAAAATGAATCTTTAAAAAAACGATCGTTTACGAATAAAAATTGTTCCCCTCTTTTTTTCTTAGAAAATTCAGGTTTACCAACATATCCAATTATCTCAACTATATCGGTTGATTCTTCAATAGGAACCAATTTATCGGTTGAATTTTTCCCTAAAATATCAATGATTCTCTTTTTTAAAATTACGGATGGAAGATTATATATTTCGGTTTCATTGTGACGAATTGTAAAAGCAACCTCGGGGTGAGCTAACGCAATACGTTCAAAATCATCAAGAATATGACGAAATTCAATACTATCTGTTTTTAAGAAATTTCTTCTTGCAGGAACATTGTAAAACAAGTTTTTGACTTCGAATGAAGAGCCAGTTGGACATACAATTTGCTCTTGTTTCACAACTTTACTACCTTCTATTTGAATTAAATTACCAACTTCATCTTGTTCAAGCTTTGTTCTTAAAGTGATATGTGCGATTGCAGCTACCGAAGCTAATGCCTCTCCTCTAAATCCTTTTGTTGTGAGCGAAAATAAATCGTCTGCATTTGCAATTTTACTTGTTGCATGACGCTCAAAACACATTCTAGCATCAAATGTTGACATTCCTTTTCCATTATCAACGATTTGAATTAATGTTTTTCCAGCGTCTTTAATTACGACGTCAATTTTTGAAGCTCCAGAATCAATAGCATTTTCAACCATTTCTTTAACAACTGAAGCAGGGCGTTGAATTACTTCTCCAGCAGCAATTTGGTTTGCGATATGATCGGGTAATAATTTAATTACATCACTCATTCTTATAATCCCTTTTGGATATTTTTTAAAATCGGTAAAACTAAGTATTTCAGCTTATTTTTCGTCAAAAAATATTCCTTGATTTTAAATTATGACAAATAGACAGTATTTCTTTAATCTTCAAAATCTTCTTCAATTTCATCATCAAAATCAGTTAATTCAAGTGCACTTACGCTTTGGATTGCATTTCCTGCTATGCCTTTTATAGATCCATACATGTCTATAGTGTTCGTGATTACTTTTTCGATTTGTTTTTCTCTTTCTTTCCAGATTTTTTGCATTGCTCTTTTTTCCTTGTCTAGACCAGATTTCATATGAGTAAATCCTTCGACAATTGCTTCAACTTGTAAGCGAAATGTATTACTTGTGAGAAAATCATAAAGTAAATGCATTTTATCACCTTTATTTTCTTGGGAGCCAACCGCAACATTTATTTGTATGATAGATTCTCTTAGTACGGTGCAAAGTCCTTTGAATTCTTCATAAGTACAAATCCAAATACCTTCTTTTAAACCCATTCTATCCATACCTGCAGGCATAGCGTCTGTAACTAAAACACCTATGTTTGCGCTTTTTTCGCGAATATCGGCTTTAAACTTTTCGATCCAACTTGGTTGAAAGTCTTTCGTCCGCTTGCTTTCATAATAGATAGAGCCACAATTTTGTTGAGTTCGTGAATGTATGATTTGTATGCAATCACCACCTCGTTGCCCTTTTTTTATTTCTTCAATTGTATCTAAAGGAAATTGAACAGAAAGCCATTCTTCAATAGCTAGTTCTTGAACTTCACCTTGCAATTGCATAGATCCTTGTTCCTGTTTACGTTTCATTTCTTCGGTTAACCTTTTCTGATCTTCCAATTGTTTTTGCATTTCTTTGAAACGCATTTCATTTTTATCTTCTTCAGATTTTCGAATTTTTTCTTTTTCTTCTTGAAGTTGAATATTTAACTTAACTTGAGATTCCGCTTCAACAGCTTCTTTCATTTCGGCTTTTTCACGTTTTAATTTTTCAATTTCAGCTTTACTTTTGCTCAATTCAATGAGTTGTAGTGATTTTTCATTGAGTTCTTTTTGCATTTCTTGAAACTGTTCCGCCTGTTCTTCTTGAAGTTTGGCTTTCAATTTTATTTCAATTGCTTGTTTTTCAGATTTAAGTTTAGCTTCTAGTTTTTCCTGAAAAAGCTCATTTTCTTTTTGTTTTTTAGCTTCGAAATCAATTTTTTCTTGTGAAAGAATTTCTTGTTTTTTTTCAAATTGAATTCTTTGTTCCGCTAATTGTGCATTAAATTGTTGTTTAAATTTATCCTCAAGTTGATGAGATAGAATATCGTTGACATCTATATCAGTGCCACAATTAGGACATTTTATTTGGTTTTTTGAGCTCATTTATTTGTTTTCAAATTATTTTGTTGATTTATTTTAATTTGTAAATACTAAATTGATAAAGTATTTACATTTGAATTAAATCGACTAGTCAAAATAAAGATAGATATTATTTTTAAGTAGACATAAAAAATGATTTTATGGGAGAATGTTTTTAATACAGATTAATTAATTTTTGTTTAAAAAAAACGGCTAATTATTGGTTTGAATTGAGCTACAAAACTTAATTTAGCACCATGAATATTTTTAGAAAATTTAAAAGTCTTTTAATTGTTTTTATTGGATTATTAACAATAATGATGTTTTTTAGCTACACGCTAAGAATAAAGAAATCAAACTCGAAAGTTTCTGAAATATTAGTAGAAGATTCTTGGGCTCAGGAACAACTTTCACAAATGTCTTTAGAGGAAAAAATAGGGCAATTTTTCATGGTTCCCGCATATTCAAATCAAGGTGAAAAACATTTAAAGGAAGTTGAAGATCTAATTACGAATCAAAAAGTAGGAGGTGTTATTTTTTTTCAAGGAGAAAGAGATAATTTAAAATCATCAATAACTCGACTTCAAAAAATAAGTAAGATTCCTTTATTAATAGGAATGGATGCAGAGTGGGGGATTCAAATGAGAATTTTTGGAGAATCTAGGTTTCCTTATGCTTACACTATTGGTGCTGCGAATGATTTGGACTTATCCGAAAGAATAGGTTCAATGATGGGGCAAGAGTGTAGAGATTTAGGAATTCATTTAAATTTTTCACCTGTAGCCGATGTAAATAATAATCCTGAAAATCCTGTAATTGGTTTTCGTTCTTTTGGGGAAGATCCTTCTTCTGTAGCTAAGCATGTTAGTGCAACTGTAAAAGGTATTGAAGGTGTTGGAGTAATTGCAAGTATTAAACATTTTCCAGGACACGGAAATACGGATAAAGATTCTCATCTAGAATTACCAACAGTTTCACAATCCATTGGGAGAATTAAAGAAGTTGATTTATTACCTTTTATTTCAGGGATAAAAGCGGGTGCTTCTTCTGTGATGATAGGGCACTTAAATGTTCCAGCGATCGATGATTCTGGTTTACCTAGTAGTTTGTCCAAAAGGACGATTCAAGGTTATTTACAAGATTCTTTAGGTTTTGAAGGTTTGGTTATTAGTGATGCATTAAATATGAAGGCTGTTTCTGATAAATATGGAAAAACGGAAGTTGTCGTGAAGGCTTTTGAAGCAGGTTGTGATATTTTACTATTTCCAGAAAGCGTGAATGAAGCAATTTTAGCAATTTCAAATCAGGTAAAATCAGGTAATATTTCTCTTTTTGAAATTGATAAGCGGTGTATAAAAGTTTTGAAAGCTAAATATAAATTCGTTGTTAATCCAAAGGAAATAAAATCATTTTCAGAAGGAGAGATTGATTGGGCTAAAAAAGAGATATATGAAAAGTCTATTACCGTTCTTAAAAATGATAAAAATTTATTACCATTAAAAAAATTAGATCAAAAAATTGCTCGAGTTAGTATAGGTTCACATACTGCACCCTTTAGAGATGGCTTAGATCGATTTGCTAAAATTGATCATTTTCATTTTTTTACAATTGAAGAAGCTAAAGAACGATTGGGAGATAAATTAGAAAAATACGATGTAATAATAACAGCTCTTCATGCAAGTACAGTTCGTCCTAGAAATGATTTTGGAATGCCAAAAGGATGGAGGGAATGGATTATTGATTTACCAGAAAACAAAAAAAACACATTAATTATATTTGGAAATCCACTTGTTTTAAAGAGTAAATGTAATTTAAAAAATATAGATGCAATTGTATTAGGATATGAGAATTCAGCGTTTGTATTGGAACGAATGTCTCAATTTGTTTTTGGAGCTATTCCAGCTAAAGGGAAATTACCTTTTACAATTTCTAAAGAATTTCCAATAGGTTTCGGTTTGAAAGTTGATGGTAGTGGGAGGTTGAAGTATTCTCAACCTGAAGAAATTGGGATTGATTCAAAGAAATTTAATGAGGTAGATCGATTAGCAAAGGATGGAATTGCAAAAGGTGCTTTTCCTGGGTGTCAGATTGTTGTTGCTGTAGAAGGTAAAATAATCTATCAAAAAAGTTTCGGAACTCAACGATATGAAGATTCAATTAAGGTAAAAGATACAGATGTTTATGATATCGCATCGGTAACTAAAATTGCAGGTTCAACAATGGCAATTATGAAATTACAGTCGGAAGGAAAGTTTTCTATAGATAAAAAAATAAAAGATTTTTTACCTGATTTAACTGGAGAAAGCCCTTTTGGAAATATTTTATTAAAAGATATGATGACGCATCAAGCAGGATTAACAGCATGGATACCGTTTTACAGAAGGACATTAAAAGAAGGTGAATTAAATCCAGAGATTTATTCAAAAGAGAAAAAAGAAGGATTTGAAAATCAAGTTGCAAAAGGGATCTGGATTAAGAAATCTTATTCTGATTCAATTTATAAGCGAATTCTTTCATCTGAATTAGGTCCTAAAAAGTATGAATATTCAGATTTAGGATATTATTTTATTAAGAAAATAGTTGAGAAGCAAAGTGATCAAACATTGGATGAGTATTTACTTAAAAATTTATATGAACCAATGGGGTTAAAATACATGAGATATAAACCATCTAATTATTTCCCTCTTTCTCAAATTGTTCCAACAGAAAATGATAAAGCTTTTCGTAAACAATTAATTCATGGATATGTACATGACCCTGGAGCTGCAATGTTAGGTGGGGTTGGAGGACATGCGGGTTTGTTTTCAAATGCCACAGATTTAGCGACATTAATGCAGATGCTTCTTAATAAGGGAACTTATGGGGACGTATCCTACATAAACAAATCTGTAGTTGATCAGTATACTGGTTGTCAATTTTGTCCTACTAACAGAAGAGGAATAGGTTTTGATCGTCCAAAAAATTCAGGTGGAGGAACATGTCATGAAGTTGCCTCCCAATCTAGTTTTGGTCATTCAGGATTTACGGGTACGCTTGTTTGGGCAGACCCTGAATATCAGATAAATTATGTGTTTTTATCCAATCGAGTTTATCAAGATCAAGACAATTGGAAAATTCGAGATTTGAATATTCGAACAAATATTCAAAAAGCTATTTACGATGCAGTTTTATCTGGAAAAAAAATAAATAAATGAAAATAGGAATTGTATTATATCCTACGTTTGGAGGGAGTGGAGTTGTAGCAACTGAATTAGGTAAAGCATTAGCTAAGAAAGGCCACGAAGTACATTTTATTACGTATTCTCAACCTGTTCGATTGGGTAGTTTTCGTGAAAACATTTATTATCATGAAGTTGCCCTTAGTGATTATCCACTTTTTGAACATCAACCTTATGAAACGATTTTAGCAAGTAAAATGGTTGATGTAGTAAAATATGAGAAGTTAAATTTATTACATGTCCATTATGCTATACCTCATGCTTCTGCAGCTTTTATGGCTCAACAAATTTTAAAATCTCAAGGTATATTAATTCCTTTTGTTACTACTTTGCATGGGACAGATATAACATTGGTTGGAAAAGACCCTTCATTTGAACCGGTAATTACTTTTTGTATTAATCAATCGGATGCAGTTACTGCAGTGTCTCAAAGTTTAAAAAAGGATACGTATACGCATTTTAATACAGAAAGAGAAATACATGTTATTCCAAATTTTATTGATTCAAAAGATGAATTAGGAGATGTTGATTTAGAGAAAAGAAGAAGATATGCTAAAGATGATGAACGAATATTGTGTCATATTTCCAATTTTAGAAGAGTAAAAAGAGTAGAAGATGTAATTAAAATATTTGCGATTGTAAATGAACAAATTCCTTCAAAATTAATATTTGCAGGAGATGGACCAGAACGAAATAATTTAGAAAGATTATGCAGGGATTTAGGACTTTGTGAAAGAGTTATTTTTGTAGGTAAGGTTAGCGATACTTCTCATGTACTTGAGATTTCGGATTTGTTTATTTTACCTTCTGAGACTGAGAGTTTTGGTTTAGCAGCATTAGAAGCAATGGCAGTAGGGGTTCCGGTTATTTCATCTAATACTGGGGGTATCCCTGAAGTGAATATTCAAGGAGAAACTGGTTATTTGTCTGAAGTTGGAGATGTTGAAGATATGGCGAAAAATGCAATTCACTTATTAAGAAATGAAAAATTATTACTTGAGTTTAGGCAGAATGCATTAACTAGAGCAAAAGTATTTAGTTTAAAAAATGTTTTACCCCTTTACGAGGATATATATGATAGATTAGTAAAGATAAATTGGTAAAAAAACAGACATGAAAAAACCGATTGAATCATTTCAATCGGTTTTTTTATGTTTTTTTCATCGTAGGTATATGGTATGCCATATAACCTATAATGTGAAAAAAATTATATATTCTCAATAATTATAGCTGAAGCACCACCGCCACCATTACAGATAGCAGCACCACCAATTTTACCATTATTTTGTTTTAATACATTTATTAATGTAACAACTACTCGAGATCCAGAATTTCCTAGTGGGTGACCTAAAGCAACAGCGCCTCCATTTACATCAACTTTTGAAGGATCTAAGCCTAAAATTTTTGTATTTGCTAAGCCAACAACAGCGAATGCTTCGTTTAATTCCCAGTAGTCAACATTTTCTGTAGTTAAACCAGCTTTGGCTAAGGCTTTTGGTATTGCTAAAGAAGGAGCAGTTGTGAACCATTCTGGAGCTTGAGCTGCATCAGCATAACTTCTAATTTTCGCTATTGGAGTTAAGCCGTGTTTTTCAACTGCTTCTTTTGAAGCTAAGATTAGTGCAGAAGCACCATCATTTAAAGTAGAAGCATTTGCTGCTGTAATTGTACCATCTTTATCAAATGCAGGGCGTAAAGAAGAGATTTTATCTAAAATTACATTTTTGTATTCTTCATCTTCTGAAATAACAATTGCATCACCTTTTCTTTGAGGAACTGAAACTGGAACAATTTCAGAAGTGAATTTACCAGCTTTCCATGCTTCTGCAGATTTTGTATAAGAAGCAATTGCGAAATTATCTTGATCCTCTCTCGTAAATTTATATTCTTTAGCACACAATTCCGCACAAGTCCCCATAGGAACTTTACTGTAAACATCTAATAGTCCATCTTTAGTAATTCCGTCTAACATTCCGATATTACCAAATTTTGTCCCATTTCTACCGTCTAAATAATGCGGTACTTTTGACATGCTTTCCATTCCGCCAACAACAACTATTTCATTGTCACCAGCAACAATTGTTTGAGCTCCAAACATAATTGCTTTCATTCCTGAAGCACATACTTTATTTACAGTCGTACATGGTACATTTTGCCCTATCCCAGCACCTAATGCAGCTTGACGAGCAGGAGCCTGACCAACACCAGCTTGAAGTACATTACCCATAAAAACTTCATCTATTAATTCCGCTTTTACATTTCCTTTTAATAGTGCGCCTTTGATTGCTGTAGCGCCTAATTCAGTTGCAGATAAAGAAGATAAACCTCCTAAAAATGAACCAATTGGGGTTCTAGCTGCTGCAACTATGAATACTTCTTTTATCATGTTATAAGTTTTAAAATCGTTTAGTAGTTCGTAAAAATAAGAATTAAATTGTTGTTAAAAATTAAAATTTACTGACTATTTAAGTTATTTTTTAGTTAATACTCTCAGTGAAACATTGATTATATGTAGTTATTAACGAAAATTGTTAAAAACAAGATATTAAATTAGGATTGAAAAACAAACTCTTTTAGTAATTTTGCGCGAATTTGGAGAGTATTTTTCCAGATATAAATTAAAAATATTAAAGCGCTTTAAAAGATGCCAAAAAACAATTCTTACAAATCCATTTTAATAATAGGTAGTGGTCCAATAGTTATAGGGCAAGCATGTGAATTTGATTATGCCGGTTCACAAGCTGCAAGGTCATTACGTGAAGAAGGAATTGAAGTAACGATAATCAATTCAAATCCCGCTACAATTATGACGGATACAGTGATTGCAGATAATATTTATTTACAGCCATTAGAGCCAGAAAGTATTGTTGAAATATTGAAAAAACATAAAATTGAT
>CALPSU020000038.1 GCA_943326315.2 Chryseobacterium gleum | reverse complement strand
TTTTGATCAATTTCTATTATTCCTGTTTGCTTTAAAGTTGAAAGCAACTCTTCTTCTGAAAATTGAGAATTTTCAGAATGTCTAAGTTCTATTACAAACTTATCATCTGTTGTTCTTGGATCAGGGTTTTGAGCAGGCATACCAGGTAAGGTTTTATTTCTTAATAAATAAGTAATTGCCATACCGTGAGCTGCACACATAACAGTAAACTCAAACGTAACTGGAATAAATGCCAACATATTATCTAAATAAGTTTGATTTGGTTTACCTCCAATATTCATAGGCCAATCCGTTATCATAAAGAAACGCATACCATAAGTTGCCAATAAAGTTCCAGTGATCGCAAAAAGGAAAGATACAATTCCCAAACGAGTCTGTTTGACACCAATAATAGGATCTATTCCATGAATAGGAAAAGGAGAAAAAACTTCAGAAATTTTAATTCCTTTAGCGACTAATAATTTTGCACCATCTTTAAGTACATCATCATCGTCATACATTGCATAAATAACTTTCTCTGCCATGTCTAATTATTGATTATTTGAATTAGTATTATCTTCTATATGTCCATGATCTGAATGTCCATGACTATCGTGACCATGACTTGGTGCATTTTTATAAGATTCTCCTGAAGATTTCAAAATTGTTTTAACCTCATTCAAAGCCAATACTGGGAAGAAACGAGCAAACAATAAGAAGAACACAAAGAATAAACCAATTGTTCCAACATATACACCAATATCAATATGACTTGGAAAATGCATAGACCATGAAGATGGTAAATAATCTCTATGTAAAGAAGTAACAATAATTACGTAACGCTCAAACCACATCCCAATATTTACAACAATTGAAATAATAAATGTAAATAATAAACTTCTTCTTAAAGATCTAATCCACATTAACTGAGGAGAAATAACGTTACAAGTCATCATAGACCAATAAGCCCACCAATATGGTCCAGTAGCTCTATTAATAAATGCGTATTGTTCGTATTCAACACCTGAATACCAAGAAACAAATAACTCTGTTAAATATGCAACACCTACAATAGAACCAGTAACCATGATTACAATGTTCATGTACTCAACATGACGAACATGAATGTAAGCCTCTAATCTCATTGCTTTACGCATAACTAACATCAATGTTTGTACCATTGCAAATCCAGAGAATACAGCTCCACATACGAAATAAGGAGGGAAAATAGTTGTATGCCAACCTGGAATAACAGAAGTAGCAAAATCGAAAGATACAATAGAGTGAACCGAAAAAACTAAAGGAGTAGCAATACCAGCTAATACTAAAGATATTAATTCAAAACGGTTCCAATGCTTTGCTCTACCAGACCAACCAAATGCAAGCATACTATACATTCTTTTTGGAACTGGTCTTTTAGCTCTATCACGAATTGTAGCAAAATCAGGTATTAAACCAATGTACCAAAACACTAAGGATACGGACAAATAAGTCGAAATTGCAAAAACGTCCCATAGTAAAGGAGAGTTAAAGTTAACCCATAAAGAACCAAATTGATTCGGTAATGGCATTGTCCAATAACCAACCCATAAACGACCCATATGAATTAATGGGAAGGTACCTGCCATAAATACAGCAAATATTGTCATGGCTTCTGCTGATCTATTAATGGCCATTCTCCATTTTTGACGAAACAATAACAAAACTGCTGAAATTAATGTACCTGCATGTCCGATACCAACCCACCAAACAAAGTTAGTGATATCCCAAGCCCATCCAATGGTTTTGTTTAGTCCCCATACACCGATACCCGTACCTAAAAGATATGCGATACATCCAACTCCGTATAGACCTATAATTAAAGCAATACCGAATAGTATATACCACATTCTTGGTGCTTTATCCTCAATTGGACTACAAACGTCTTCCGTAATATCGTGATACGATTTGTGCCCTAAAATGAGGGGTTCTCTAATTGCCGCTTCCTTATGCATTACAATTGTATTTATTCAATTAATGATGACTCTTTTTTTCTCCGTGTCCTTTAGAATGTCCCTCGTGATGAGCAACATCTTCGACTTGTAATGAATTCAACTCAGGGTTGTGCTCATTTCTCACTTTCACTTTATACCATATATTTGGTTTAACCCCAACTTCTTCTAATGCTTGATAAGCACGTTTATCAGATGAGCTTTTACGAATTTTAGAATTCACATCGTTCCAATCACCAACAGTAATAGCTTTAGTAGGACAAGTTTCCGAACAAGCTGTTTCTAAAGAACCATCTAATACGGGTGTTCCATTTTCTTTTGCAACTAATTTTGTAGCTTGGATTTTCTGTACACAGAAAGAACATTTTTCCATTACCCCACGCGTACGAACAGTAACGTCAGGATTTAATACCATACGGCCTAAATCGTCTTGAGCAGGATTAACTTCTGCGAATTTTTTATAAGATGGGTAATTAAACCAGTTGAAGCGACGTACTTTATAAGGACAGTTATTTGCACAATATCTTGTACCAATACATCTGTTGTAAGCCATTTGGTTTAAACCTTCATTACTATGATTTGTTGCAGCAACTGGACAAACAGTCTCACAAGGAGCATGATTACAGTGGTGACATAACATTGGCATGTGAACTACCTTTGGATTTACTGATGCAATTTCAGCATTATGATAATCTATTTCACCTTTTCTAGTACCAACTGCAACTTCTTCATCAGATGCATAATAACGATCGATACGAATCCAATGCATTTCACGACCTCTTCTTACTTCATCTTTTCCTACAACAGGAACATTATTTTCAGCTTGACAAGAAATTAAACAAGATCCACAACCAATACAAGAAGATAAATCAATTGCCATTCCCCATCTATGACCAATATGTTCAACAGGATGTTCTTCCCATAAATCAGCTTCGCTTACAGGTATTTTTGTATGCTTCCCATCTTTATCTAAAACAGACAATAAATGCTCAGGATTATATGCTGATTTATCTTTAGATTGATAAATATCAAATGTAGTTTCACGAACAATAGAATGACGTCCCATCACAGTATGATGAATTTGAGTAGCAGCGATTAAATATAATCCATCTACTTTATTCATTGAACCTGAAACATCGTAATTTAAAGAACCGTTTTCAAATTTAGAGAAAGGGAAAACATTTGCACCAATTGGCTTAGGAATTCCATTTTCACCTAATTCATATCCACCGTACTCTTTAGTTTGAAATGCTGCTTTACCAATTTTTTCACCATTAGCACCTCTTCCATATCCTAACGCAATACCAATTGTTCCTGGAGCTTGGCCTGGTGAAGGATATACAGGTAAAGTAACAGAATTAGACCCAACTTTAACAGTCGCTAAATTCAATCCTGTTTCTTGATCAAATGTTATTTGATATGTTCCTTTCATTTCTGAAGGGTTCATAGTAATGTAATTATCCCAAGTTGCTTTTGTAATTGGATCTGGCAACTCTTGTAACCAAGGATTATTTGCTTGAGAACCATTACCTATACCAATTTTTTGGTATAAAACAACTTCAACACCATTACCTTTAGGTAAGTGACCAGTTACACCAGCTAAAGAAGCTTCAATGAAAATTGGTGAAGAAGCAGGAATTGCAGGAGATTCTATACAACTATTATGTACAGCCATACTCCAATATGTATGAAAATCTTTGTATTCAGATTGCATTGGAAAACTGTTAATTTCCCAATTAGCTTTGATTGTATCGTAAACAACTTTAGAATCTTTACCGCCACGAGATGCCTTACCAGCCCAAACTAATAGAGATTCTCCAAAAGATGCAGTATTAAACAATGGACGAATTGTTGGTTGTGCAATAGAATAGTGATTCATTTTAGGATTGAAATCACTCCATGATTCTAATGCATGGTGATCAGGACAAACGAATTTACAATTAACAGCAGTTTCATCAGCATGAGAACTGAAAGAAACAGATAATTTAATTTTCGATAATGCTTTTCCAAATTGTTCACCATTCGATAATGTATAAACTGGATTAGCACCTTGAAATAAAATAGCGTCAGGACCTTTACCAGCAATTACATCTTGAACCAATTTATTCATTTTCTCATCTTCTGACTTGAATAAGTTAACTGGGTTATTTATGTTAATTGTTTTAGTATAAGCTCCTAAAACACTGTTTAATTTATTTACTAATAATTGAACCGATTTATTATTTGATCCTGCAACAACTAATGATTCAGTTTTAGATGCTTTTAATGATCTAACAGCTTCATCTGCTTTTTTACGAACATCAGCAGATAATGTAGAAGAAACACCAGTATCAACTCCAAAACCTTTTAGAATATAAGCTAAAACATTAGCTTGTTCTGAAGGCTTGATCATTGCTCTATAATCAGCATTTGATCCTGTTAAAGACATTACAGTTTCAAACTGAAAATGTCTAGACATCCACTCAGAATCTGGATTTCTATTTATTAAATATTCTGATTGATATTGATTAGATAATAACCAAGTACCTAAGAAATCAGCACCAACACTTACAATAGTTTTGGCATTTGCGAAATTATAATCAGGAATAACATTTGCTCCAAAAGAAGCTAAATTAGCTAGACGAATACCAGCATATGAAACCGCATCGTATTGAATATGCTCAAATATCGGCATTTCTTCAGTAGAACCTAAAGATGCAGCTAAAGAAGCTATACTTCCAGTAATAGAAGGACTAATAATTGTATTTGAAACTAAAACAATTTTACCTTTTTTGGCTGCAATTGCACCTAATTCTTTTTTGATTGTAGAATCAATTTTATTCCAATCACTATCAACTCCACTTATAGTTGGGTTTTGAAGTCTTGAACCTTCATACAAACCTAAAACTGAAGCTAAAATTTGAGCATTAACAGCCCCCTTTGTAATACCGTAATCTGCGTTACCTTTAATATAGATTGGTCTACCTTCTCTTGTTTTAACAACAATACTAGCATATGAATTACCATCGTAGTATGTTGAAGCATACCAAGTTGGCATACCAGGAGTTACATTTTCAGGTTTTATTACATAAGGAATAGCCTTAGTAACAGGAGCCTCACAAGCAGCTAATGTAGCAGCAGCAACGCTGAAACCTAAAAATTTCATGAAATCACGACGGTTAGTAGAAGATTCTGCTAAATTGTCATCTCCAAGAAATTCTTGTACTGACACTTCTTGAGCAAATTCTTTCTCTACCGTTTCAAGGAATTCAGGAGTCTGATTTAACTCTTCAATACCCTTCCAATATGTTCTATTTGTTCCCATGTGCTTTTTTGAATTTTTTCTATGCGTAAATTAATAGTGACATTTAGCACATTCCCATCCGCCAAGTTCTTTCACAGTTACTTTTCCGTCATCTAAATATTTACTATATAATTTTTTATCATTATTTAATAAACGTTTATGGATTTCATTATAATATCCATCTCCTTTTGAATCAATAGACCCAGTTGAGATTTCTTTTTCACCATGACATTCAATACACCATCCCATTGTAAGAGTTGGTCTAGTTAAAACAACGTTTCCTTCAATTTTGTTCAATTCAGAAACTGGCTGAACTTTAACTGTTTCTACTTGTTTAGTCATATCACCGTGACATTGTTTACAATCAACCCCACCAACAACAACATGTTGAGAATGGTTAAAGTAAACGTGATCAGGTAAAGTATGAACTTTATTCCAAACAATCTCTTTTGTTTTTCCAGTATATTTCATACCTCCTGCATCCCAACCAGCAGCCTCATATACTTTAGCTATTTGTTCTTGCTGAGCTGGTGTTCTACCATTGATTTGTTTATGACAATTCATACAAACATTTACCGTTGGCAAACCTGCTGATTTTGACTTAGTAACAGAGTTGTGACAGTATTTACAATCAATACCATTAGTTCCAGTATGTATAGCATGTGGGAAAGCAATTGGTTGTGATGGATGATATTCTTCAACAACACCTATGTTTCCTAAACCTATTATACCTGAAACTAACAAAGAAATAAATATTACTAATGAACCTAGCATTACATATTTTTTGTTTATCCAAGCCCATGAACGGAACTCATCTGTATAGGTTTGCTTTTCAACTGTATGTTCTTCTGTTACAATTTTTAATTGTCTACGAACACCTCCAACAGCCATTATAATAGTAATGAAGATTATTCCTAATAAAACCCAAACCCATGAGTTTGAATCTTCCTCAGTCAAATCTTCACCTACAACACCTGTTCCTCCCTCAGCGCCTGCATCAGGAGCGGCAGTTGCAGGATCTGCCTGAGAATCTACCCAGTCAAGAATAGCGTCTACATCTGCTTTTTCTAACTCAGGAAAAGCTTGCATTGCAGTCGGAGACCACGTAGAAACTGTTTGAGCATACGGATCTGTCGCTACTGCATTTTGCCAATTTTTTACCCATTGATAAATTGAACCATCTTTAGCTCCACCATCGGACCATTTTGTTCTAACTTGAAACAATTTTGGACCTGTACCATTTTTATGTGGTTGATGACAACTTGCACATTTTGCTTTGAAAAGTGCTTCGCCTTGGGCATTTGCATTGAATGTACCTACGAATAATATCGCTGTAAGCATTCCTAAACACCACTTGTTAAAGTTTCTAAACATCTGATTATTAGATATTTTCATGTAAAAAACTGTTAATCTTCAGCCAAAAAAACGCTTTTTGACAATAGCAAATTTAGTAGATTAGAACTATTACATGACAATTTGATGACAATTTTATTACTAAAATCCTTAATTTAAAATCATTCTAAATAAAGAAATATGAATATTTAAAATGATACGATTGATTTACTGTAAGTTATACCATTTTACATTTTTTAAGTAAAAATGTTTGACTTAAAAAAGATCTTAAGTTGATAACTAATAGTTTAATCCATGATATGTATCATAATAAAGTATGATTGCAGAAAATATTTCAAAATGAAAAAAAGACAATAAATAGAATGTTTTAATAATACAAGATGAATGAATAAAATAATAACTTAGAAGTAAAACATAGATATAGATTAACTAAATTCACAACTAGAAATAGCTTGAAATAAGTTGGAGATAAGTATTCCAATAAAATTTAAAGATGTTAAATTGAGTTAAATATAGTTTTGCGAAATTATTTCCTTTTTAAACATCCTTTATTTATAACTTTGAACCACAAAATCATTCAGTATGAAAAAAGTTTTATATTTATTATTTATTTCCAACCTTGGAAGTTATTCAATTGCACAAAATAAAGATATTGAAATAATAATAGATCCAAGAGTTGATGCACTTATAAAGAAACAAGGAGAAATTATTCCTCCATCCACTGTTCCTCAAATTACTGGATATAGAATTCAATTATTTTTTGATACAGAAAAAAATAAAGTTGATGATGCACGAACAAAATTCATTTCCCTATTTCCAAAAGTTGAAACATATATTATTTATATGGCGCCAAATTACTTATTGAAAGTCGGAAACTTCAGAACGCATCTTGAAGCTGAAAAAGTGAAAATTACTATTGACAAAGATTTCCCTACTAATTACATAGTTAAAGAGTTAATAAACTTACCGAGAATAGATTAATCTTCATCCGTATTTAAGTCAAAACTCCTAACTAAAATGGCAATTTCACTCATCATTTGAGCTTTTTGCGGGTCTTTATCAGAATTATTTTCACTGTATTCTTTTAAATGAAGTTGGCATTCAAAAATATGACTCTCTTGGAAGGGTCCTTCTAAATTTTCTAAAATAGTTAAACATTCTAGAGCTTCCATAAAATTTCCTTCGCATGCAAGTTCAACGAATTCTGCAATATATTCTGAATAATCAATTGTACAATTCCAAATGGTAGATAATACTTTTTGCCTTTGAAGTAAAAAACTTTCATCTTTTAAAATTGACATTATTTCTTCTTTTGAATTCGTAGCCTTCAAATCTCCCAAAAAGACTAAAATTTCCGCTTCTGTTTGGTGAGACAATTCTGATTTTAATAATTCAACTAAAGTACGAATGATTGAAACATCACCATTTACTTGAAGAGACTTTAATGCAGCACTTATTTTGGCAGATGATCCACTATTTAAATCCGCTAATAATTGTTTGATTTTTTGATTACTCTTTTTCTCGTTTTTATCTAAATCTACCACCTTATTCGTGTTTTTTCTGCAAATATAGACAGTTTCTCAATATATTTGTATTATGAAAAATCAAAAAAAATATCTTAAGGTTTTAATTTATTTATTTCTAATATTGAATTTATCCTCTTGTGTTTTAGAAAAGGCGAAAATTGAGCCTAAACAAAAGGTGATTATTTATTCAGATTGTTTGAACGAATCACAAATTAATTTATTTAAAAAATTTACGAAAAAAGAACATGTTAAAGTCGTTATTATTAATTTACCTACCGACACAATTATAAAAAGGATAGCAGATCAAAAGTTTAACACTAAAGCAGATGTTATACTTTTAAAATCGCTAGTTGGCACAAACTTAGCCGCCAAAAAAAAGTTATTTCAATCTTGGAAATCTTGGAAAATGGATGAGTTGGTCCCGAAAAATTACAAATCAAAAAACAATACTTGGTTTGCGATTGGTATCGATCCATATGTTTTTATTGCAAAAAATGACACGTTAGCAACTATGCATACAATTGGTGATTTATTATATCCAATAAACATAGATAAATGGTCTTCAAATCTAGAAACTACTTCAGATTTAACACCTTTAATTGCTCCTATTTTAAAAAAGAAAACAAAAATGGGTGCAAAAGATTGGTTTTCAGATTTTATTCGAAATCAACATTCACAAAATATTGAATCGGATAAAAATGGCATTCCAATAATGACTACGAATGTTTTATTAACCAATTATACATCCTATATAAAAATGTCTGAAAGAAATGATAGTTCAGATCTTCAACTGCAATTAATATTCACGAATCAAAATAAAAGAGGCGCATTCTTTAACGCACATTGCATAGGAATTGTCAAACAAGCAAGAAATTTTAACAACGCAAAATTATTAGTAGAATATATCACTTCAGCTGAAACAAACGAAAAATTAAATAATTATTGGAAAACATTCCCGATAAGCTTGCATACTAGAATTCATCCCTTTGCTTATCAAAATACATATTACAAAATTGCTTCTATTTCATCCGAAAGAATGATGCTAAAATATTCTAATTTGGAAAATATTATATCAAAATCAAATAAGGAATAAAATACGAATTCATACTATAGATTTCCTATCTATATGTTATTAACATTTTAATTGAAATAAAAAAATATTCTAAAAAAATAAACATTTAATATATTTTATAGATTTGTTTAACATATTTTAAATAAAGATGAGTTATGACAAAACATGAAAGGCTCTTTTCTAAAATTGCAAATAAAGAAACCATAATTCTTTCTAACACGTATGATTCTCTTAAAACCATCTTGTATTTTTTAACCTTTTTATTTATTGTTTTAACTGGATACATTGCACTTAAATACAAAATTTCAACTAAATTCTGTCTTACAATTACATGTCTTTTTGCATTATATTTTACTGTTTTGTTGTACATTAAGAAATTCGTTTCAGCTTCAATTAAAGGAGATATGCTTTCAACAAAATCTATTTTTAAAAAAAAGAAATTCACTTCAGTAAGAAGTATAAGATCCATATCTTCTAAAACTTATCTCAAATTTAATTTTACAAAATTGAGCTACAAGCTAGATGGTACAATATATAATGTCCGATTAATTAATAAAATCGATTCAGAGCATCTTCAAAATGAAGAAGTAATTAAAACCATTTTAAAAAACGTCTAAATACCACAAAAGAGTGAGTGGAGATTTCATTTGACTATCGTAACTTTGGTTTCGAATACATTTGAAAATGGGAAAATCTCTATCTATTATTAAACCTGGTGAAATTGTTACGATTTCTACAATACTAGACTCTTCATTAAAACCAAAATTAATGGAGATGGGACTTGTAGTAGGTAAGAAATTAAAAGTCTTATTCAAGGCTCCTTTAGGTGATCCTATCGCTGTCGATCTTGGTGGCTATGTTTTATCACTCCGTTTAGATGAAGCAGGATTAATTAATGTTATTTAGGCATTATCATTCTAGAAAATGTAAGTAAATTTGTCCTATGAAAATTGCCCTTTTAGGAAATCCAAATACTGGAAAAAGTACTATTTTTAATTTGTTGACTGGTTTAAGGCAACACGTTGGAAATTTTCCTGGGGTAACTGTAGATAAGAAAGTTGGAGAATTTAACTATAACAACCAAAAACATAAATTAACAGATTTTCCTGGAACTTATAGCATTTACCCACATTCAAAAGACGAAGAAATTGTCTACAAAGTTCTTTCTGATAAGACACACCCTGAATATCCAGAATTAGCAGTTGTTATCGTAGATTCCTCTAATTTGGAACGTAATCTTTTCTTATTTACACAAATATATGACCTTGAAATTCCAATAATCTTGGTATTAAATATGTCAGATATTGCAAATAGAAGAGGGAAAAAAATTAACGTTGAATTACTAAAAAAAGAATTTCCAGGTATTGAAATAATTGAAACAAGTGCGAGAGTTGGTATTGGAATAGATCGACTTAAACAATCTATTTCAACATTTAAAAAAACAGAAGTAAAAGCTAAATTCATAAACGATTTTCAGTTATTATCAATAGAAGATTTTGATAATCAAACTATTGATACAGAAAAAAGATATGAAAAAATAAGAAAAGTTCTTAAAAACATTGTATCTGAAAAAGAAGTTACGAAAGATTCAAATAGCAATCGATTAGATAGAATATTAGTTCATCCCATTTTAGGTTATCTAATATTTACTCTTATTTTGTTTATTCTTTTTCAATTTATTTATGTTTTTGCAGCGCTACCAATGGAATTAATCGATGGATCTTTTTCCTCATTAAGTTCTTGGTTGCACCAATCTTTACCTACTGGATTATTTTCTGATTTAATAAGTCAAGGTATTGTTCCTGGAATTGGTGGCGTTGTGGTTTTTGTTCCGCAAATTGCCCTGTTATTTTTATTCTTATCCATTTTAGAAGAAAGTGGTTATTTAGCTCGAGTAGTTTTTATAATGGATCGACTCATGCGACCATTAGGATTAAATGGGAAAAGTGTCGTTCCACTTTTATCTAGTGTTGCCTGTGCTATTCCAGGAATTATGGCTGCAAGAACCATTAGCAGTTGGAAAGAAAGATTAATTACAATATTAGTTGCGCCATTAATGAGTTGCAGTGCACGAATACCCGTTTATACCTTATTAATCGCTTTGGTTATTCCTTCTAAAACTATTCTTGGTTTTATTAATCTACAAGGTCTTGTTTTATTTGCATTGTATGCATTAGGGTTAATTTCTGCCTTATTAATGGCTGTTGTTATGAATTTATTTATCAAATCCACTGATAAAAGTTTCTTACTATTAGAAATGCCAACTTATAAAATACCAAGAATTGGAAACATTGGTTTAAATGTTTTTGAAAAAGTCAAAGTATTTGTTTCACAAGCAGGTAAGATTATATTAGCTATTTCAATAATTCTATGGGCACTTGCCACATTTGGACCAGGTAACAAAATGGATAATGCAATTTCTAATTTAGAGAAATGGCCTTCATTTAAACAACTTTCAAGGGAAGACCAAGAACATAAAATATCAGCTGAAAAGCTAGCAAATTCATACATTGGAATTATAGGTAAAAGTATTGAGCCTGTTATTCGTCCTTTAGGATATGATTGGAAAATTGGAATATCACTAATAACCTCATTTGCTGCGCGTGAAGTTTTTGTAGGATCATTAGCAACGATTTATGCGGTTCAGGATGATGGAGGTGAAAACAAATCATTACTCAACCGATTAAGAGATGAGAAAAAAGAAAACGGGACAAAAGTCTACACACTTGGAACAGGTGTTTCTCTGATGGTTTTTTATGTGTATGCTATGCAATGTATGGCAACTTTAGCTGTTGTTAAACGGGAAACGAAAAGTTGGAAATGGCCACTTTTTCAAATTGCATTTATGGGAGTATTTGCATACATAGGTGCATATATTGCATTTACTATTTTTAGTTAATATGCAAGTTTTACTAACTATTATCACAATTCTAATAGCTTTGATTTTTTTATGTCGAAGTTTTTATAAACGATTTTATAAAAAAGAGGATAAATGTGATGGCTGCGTAATTTCTAAGGAAATAAACAAATAAAATCAGTTCAATTATTAATATTAATATTCGCGTTTTTAGTATGTCGGATAAAAAATTTAGGCTCTATATTTCTCAAATTATGATAAATATCATAATCAGTCCTGATCAAAGTAAATCTATTCATGATAAATAACACAATA
>CALPSU020000037.1 GCA_943326315.2 Chryseobacterium gleum | reverse complement strand
TTGTAAGTAAGTATAATCTCTTGCTCTTTATTTATCTTTTCTCCATATTGAATTTGCAAATCTTCAATTGTACCAATAAGATCTACACTATTCTGAAAATCTCCCTTTGTATGAAGCAATGTTAATTCTTGAGAATATGTATTTGAAAATAATCTAACTTGAATATCCATGGAATTAAATCCTTTTTTTGAACTTAAAAAACGCATATCTTTGATCATTAATTCTGCATTAATAAAATCTCTACTATCTATATAGCACCTTAGTAAATGAGACATAGTTAATAAATATCTCTGAGCAGAATCTTCTTTAATTTTTGGATTATTGTCTAAAATCTCCCTTGTTTTATTAAAAAACTGGAAACTATCTGAATAATTTCTATTTGTTGCCGCACATAAACCTTTGATATAATAACAAATTGATGCTGCTCGTGTTGAAATAGCTGTGTTTTTTCCTTTTATTAAATGATAATCTGCTATTTTTTCTACTGCTTCTCTTTCCTCTTTATTTCTTGTAAATCCACCAGTACGAAAAATTGAATTGATTTTAGAATAGATAATTTGATATTCTGCCAAATTTCTCAATTGAGAAATCACTAACTCTTCCTCCATAACTAAATTATCCATCTGATTTGAAAAAACATTAGAATCAAACGATTCTTCTAGAAGTTTCTTCTCCCAAGAAATGAGCTCAGATAAATAATAAAATTTCTCGTAACTTTTCGCTAATTCCTTAGCTCGGGACACAAACTTCTCACATTCTTTGTACAAAGCTTTATTGTAAAGAATTTCAATATTTTTAATTTCTTGTTTAAGAATACTTATTACAGATTCTTCGCTATGAAAAGAACGTAAACTTTTTAATATCAATTTATATAAATGATTTTTTTGAGAAGGTAAATGTTTAATGAATATTTCTTTTGAAAATTCGACCTTTAACTTCTCTTCATTGTACTCATTTTGTTTTTCAATAAAATCAAAAATCTTTAAATAATTCTTATCCCCAGATTGCAAAGAAGAAGATAATTTAAAAAATCTTTTTTCAGATTTCGACAATGATTTTATTAATTTAAAAAGCTCAATTGAAGGTTTCATACTTATTTTTTTATTTCTAAAGCATCCAATGATATAAAATAAAAATCAAATCAACTATTATAATTCTAACTTATGTATTTAAATGTATATTATACTTATTCATAGGAATATAATATCTTATTGTTTGAATCCTAAAAAGAAATTTAGAATAAATCTATCAAAATCATTTTTAATAAACAGTATATATGAGCCTTGTCATATTGACAGTGATTATGACAAATTACCTTTACTTTAATATAATTTAACAATTGGTTTATAATTTGTCATAGGATTTACAACATTATTAAAAATAAAAAAATGGATTTCACTAAATTCACAATCAAATCACAAGAAGCTATTCAAAAAGCTCAAACTTTAACGGAAGAAAATGGTCAACAGATGATTGAACCTGGGCATCTTCTAAGAGCTGTTTTATTTGAAGATAAAGATGTAATTCCTTATCTTTTTTCAAAATTGAATATCAATCAACCAATTCTAGAAGCCGCTCTAGATAAAATTATCGAATCCTATTCAAAAGTTTCTGGTGGCCAAATTTACTTTTCAAATAACACACAAAAAATATTAAATAACGCTTTGTTAGAAGCTAAAAAATTTGGAGATGAATATGTTTCTATTGAAATGATTGTATATTCCATGTTGGACTCTACTGAAACAATTGGACATTTATTAAAAGACAATAAGATCACAAAATCAAACTTAAAAAAAGAAATTATGGATTTAAGAAATGGTGAAAAAGTAACTTCAAATAATCAAGAGGGAACTTATCAATCTCTTGAAAAATTTGCGAAAAACTTAAATGAATTAGCAAAAGCTGGAAAACTAGACCCTGTAATTGGCCGAGATGATGAAATAAGAAGAGTTTTACAAATATTAACTCGTAGAACTAAGAATAATCCTATTTTAATTGGAGAACCTGGCGTTGGTAAAACTGCTATAGCCGAAGGTTTAGCTCATCGAATAGTAGACGGTGACGTTCCAGAAAATCTTCGATCTAAAATTGTTTATTCTTTAGATATGGGAGCATTAATAGCTGGTGCAAAATACAAGGGAGAATTTGAAGAACGCTTAAAAGCTGTTATTAAAGAAGTTATTAGTGCTGATGGTGAAATTATTTTGTTTATTGACGAAATTCACACTTTAGTAGGTGCAGGTGGTGGAGATGGCGCAATGGATGCTGCAAACATTTTAAAACCTGCTTTAGCGAGGGGTGAATTAAGAGCAGTCGGAGCAACAACGTTAAATGAATATCAAAAATATTTTGAAAAAGACAAAGCTTTAGTTAGACGATTTCAAACTGTTTTAGTTGATGAACCTTCAACTGAGGATGCAATTTCTATACTACGTGGTATCAAAGAAAAATACGAAAATCATCACAAAGTATTAATCAAAGATGAAGCAATCATTTCTGCAGTTGAACTCTCACAGCGTTACATAACTGATCGTCAATTACCAGATAAAGCAATTGATTTAATTGACGAAGCTGCTTCAAAAGTTAGAATGGAGATTAATTCTAAGCCTGAAGAGCTGGATGAATTAGAAAGAAAAATAATGCAACTTGAAATTGAACGTGAGGCTATAAAACGTGAAAATGATCAAAAGAAATTAGAAAGTATTGAAAAAGAACTTTCAAATCTTACTGGGCAACGAGATGTTTTTAAAGCTAAATGGCAAGCTGAAAGAGACGTTATTGATAGCCTTCAGAAAATGAAGGAAGATATTGAAAATTTTAAATTACAAGCTGATCAAGCTGAAAGGGCTGGTGACTATGGTAAAGTAGCCGAAATTAGATATGGTAAAATTAAAGAAGCTGAAGAATCCTTAGAAAAAAATAAAATAAAATTAACTGAAATGCAGGTCAATTCTAAAATGATAAAAGAAGAAGTTGATACTGAAGCTATTGCAGAAGTAGTTTCAAAATGGACAGGCATTCCAGTAAACAAAATGATTGAAAGTGAAATTTCTAAATTATTAAAGTTAGAAGAAGAATTAGGTAAAAGAATAGTAGGTCAACACGAAGCTATTGAAGCGATTTCAGATGCTGTTCGTAGGTCTAGAGCAGGACTTCAAGATGCTAGAAAACCAATTGGTTCGTTTATTTTCTTGGGCACAACTGGGGTGGGTAAAACAGAACTCGCTAAAGCATTAGCCGAATACTTATTCAACGATGAAAATGCAATGACAAGAATTGATATGAGTGAATATCAAGAAAAACATTCTGTAAGTAGAATGGTAGGTGCTCCTCCAGGATATATTGGTTACGAAGAAGGTGGACAATTAACTGAAGCGGTTCGACGTCGTCCATATTCTATTATTTTACTTGATGAAATTGAAAAAGCTCATCCCGATGTATTTAATATTTTACTTCAAGTTTTAGATGATGGTCGTTTAACTGACAATAAAGGTAGGGTTGTGAATTTTAAAAACACTATCATCATTATGACATCTAATTTAGGTTCTCATATTATTCATGAAAAATTTGATAATATTAAACCGAATGAAGTTCATAGTGCTACTGAAAAAGCAAAATTTGAATTGCTAGAACTATTGAAACAAACTATTCGACCAGAATTTTTAAATCGAATAGATGAAACTATTATGTTCTTACCACTTACCAAAGATGATGTAAAACAAATCGTAACGATACAATTAAACAATTTAAAGAAAACATTGTTAGAAAGAGATATTAATTTAGTAGTTACTGATCATGCATTCGAGCATATTGCTGAAGTTGGTTACGACCCATATTTTGGAGCTCGACCTGTAAAACGTGTAATTCAAAGAGAAGTTCTTAATGAATTGTCAAAAGCTTTACTTGGTGGTAAAGTAGACACTTCTCAAAATGTTATAATGGATATGTTCGACTCAAAAATAGTTTTTAGAAAACCTGTTACAGAAAAAGAAGAAGTATAATTCAAATAAAAACAACAAAAAAAGACACTTATTTTAAAAGAGATAAGTGTCTTTTTTTTGTTTGATATTAATCATTATTTACAAGTTGACATTTAAATACTTTTAATCAAAAATAGTTCAGCACTTTAGTTGAGCTTAGGATTTAATTATTTAAAAAGAATATAAAATGAAAGCAAATATTGCAATTTACAATTCACATGAGGAAGCATTAAAAGCTGTTAAACTTTTAAAAGAATTAGACTTTCCATTAAAAGCTGTTTCAATTGTTGGCAAAGTAGAAATTGAAGACAATCAGATACATATTAAGTCAAATTTACCTTTGGTCGCAGCACCGTTAATATTTGGGACTACTGTTGGCGCAACATTAGGACTTCTAGCAGGTGTAGGTGTTTTTACTGTTCCAGGTTTTGGCATTTTAATGGGAGCTGGCGCACTAGTAGGGGCTCTTGGAGGGTTTGACTTTGGATTGATTTCCGGCGGAATTGGATCAATATTAGTTGAACTTGGAATTGAGGATGAATATATTTTAGATTATGATGAACATTTAAAGGATGGGAAGTTTTTAGTTATTATCAATGGAAATGACCTAGAAATTAAAAAAGCAAAAGCAATTTTACATAATGAACTTGTTGAATATTTAGTTTCGTAATCTTTTTTCGTAAAACAAGTAATCAATTCACTGAAAACCGTACTTTTGCAAATAATTAGTTACAAATTAGTATACAAAAGGAATGAGTACAGCATTAGGAAATCATATTCTTGTTGAGTTTATGAATTGTGATCCGCACATTATGAATGATGTAGCGGCGATTGAGAAAGATATGGTAGCAGCAGCACAAAAGGCTGGAGCAACAGTTATTAACTCAACTTTTCACCATTTTTCACCTTACGGTGTTTCTGGTGTTGTTGTTATTCAAGAAAGTCATTTAGCTATCCATACGTGGCCAGAATATGGTTATGCAGCTGTAGATTTATTTACATGTGGAGAAATGGACGCTTGGATTTCTTTTGATTGGTTAAAAGAAGCATTTGGTGCAAAATCATATTCTGCAATCGAAATGAAACGTGGATCTGTAAATTTATTACAGAGAAATGATTTCGATATGACGACAATGCGTCAGAAAGCTAGTGAATGGGCAAATCCAGATTTCTACACACGTAATGTTTGGTTTACAGATAAAGACGATATGCAAGCGCTTTCTTTACGTTTTACAGGTGAAGTTTTTTACGATGTTCAATCACCTTATCAACGTGTTCGAATCCTTGAATCATACAAATACGGTAAAATGTTGGCTTTAGACGACATGGTTATGACTACGATTGAGGATGAATTTCATTACCACGAAATGATTTCTCATCCGGCTATGTTTACGCATGGTAACGCTAAAAACATCTTAGTAATTGGTGGTGGAGATGGTGGTTCTATTCGTGAAATTCTTCGTCACGAAGGTGTTGAAAAAGTAACAATGGTTGAAATTGATGGAGAAGTTATTAAAGCTTGTAAAGAGTTTTTACCTGAAATTGCGAATTCTTTTGACCATCCAAAACTAGAGTTATTAGTTGCTGACGGAATTGAATTTATTAAAAATGCAGCTCCTGAATCTTATGACATTATAATTGTTGATGGTTCTGATCCTGTTGGTCCGGCTGAAGGATTATTCTCAGTTGAATTTTACACTAACTGTTACAATGCTTTGAAAAAAGACGGTATCATGTTGGCGCAAGGAGAATCACCAAAATTCAATGAAAAAGCATTTACTGAATTAAACCATACACTTCAAGATATTTTCGGAAAAGATAAAGCACCAATTTCTTTATTCTTTGTTCCTACCTACCCAACTGGTATGTGGTGTTTTCAATACGGAATTAAAGGAGATAAACATCCTAAACAAATATCTAACGAAACAGAAATTGATGCATTTTCGGAAGCTCAAGGTTTACGTTATTACAATTCTGATGTACATAAAGGAAGTTTTGCAACTCCAAATTTTGTAAAATCATTGCTTAAAAAAGAGATATGTCAAACTTCGACCCAAACGGCGTAGGGATTGCCAATGGTAACTTATTTGGATTTCCAGTTAACGAATCAGAGGCTGACATTGTAATTATACCAATTCCATGGGATGCTACGGCATCCTACGGAAAAGGAACAAGTGAAGGTCCGAGAGTAATCTTAGAAGCGTCTACACAATTGGATTTTTATCATCCAAAATTAGAAAATGCCTGGAAAACAAAAGTTTACCTCGCTCCTATCTCACAAGAATGGGCGAAAATCAATTCAAAACTATGCATTGAAGCTGTTGAATACATTTCTTTTTTGGAAGATGGCGGAGATTTAAGTAAGAATTCTGATTTTCAAAAAACAGTTGAAACAATCAATGAGGCTCAAGATGCATTAAAAATAAATCTAAAAGAACGAGCTCTTACTTTGATTAATCAAGGTAAAATTGTAGGTGTTTTAGGTGGCGAACATAGTGTACCTCTTGGATTATTAGAAGCTATTGACTCAAAAGGAGAGTCTTTTGGAATACTTCAGATTGACGCCCATGCCGATTTAAGAAATGCATATGAAGGATTTAAACAATCTCACGCTAGCATTATGTTTAATGCCCTTAAAAATTGTAAAAACTTAACAAAGTTAGTGCAAGTTGGAATTCGTGACGTTGCTCAATCTGAAATTGACTTAATAAATTCTAGCAAAGGTAGAGTATCAACTTATTTTGATTGGAATTTAAAAGAAGGTCAATACAATGGAGAAACATGGAATTCTCAAGTTGATAAAATCATTTCAGACCTTCCCGATTTAGTTTACATTTCATTCGATATTGATGGACTTTCTCCTGAATTATGTCCAAATACAGGAACACCAGTTGTTGGAGGATTTAAATTGGAAGAAATAAATTATTTATTTTTCAAATTAGTAGAATCTGGAAAAAGAATCGTTGGATTTGATTTGAATGAAGTTTCTCCTGGAAATCAAGGAGACTGGGATGCAAATGTTGGGTCTAGAGCACTTTGGAATTTAGTATGTGCAGTTGAAAAAAATAGAAGATCATTTCTATAGCTTTCAAAATCATATCCTAGTTTTTTGATTACCTTTACTTTACTTTAATTCAATCAAAAAAAATATTTTGAAAAAAGCAACAGTTTACCTTTTATTATTATCAACTTTAGGATTAATAACTTCATTAATTTTATTTGCTGTTAAATCTTCTTTTTTTATTGCACTTGATTTATTATGCTACTCACTTATAAGTACTTGTGTATCTATTTCATTATACATAATTCAAAAAAAGAAATCGAAATTATCAGGAATTTTTTTTTATGTAGGAATCACGCTTATTTTACTTTTTATATATCTTACCTTAATTCCTGAAAAATTTTCTCAATTTTGGCCAATTGAATTATCTGGTTTAACGATTCTAATGACTGCTGGAATTCTTCAATTACTGAAAGGTAAAACGGATATAATTAGTAAAGTATCTCGTTTTTGTTTTTTATCAAATTCTATATTATTAATTTTCATATCGTTAACAAATCAATCATTCTCAATATTTTATTCTATTTTATTTGTATTATTAACTATCGGATCAATTACTTTAATATTATCTTCTATTAAGAATACTGAAGTTTTATTGGATTAAAAACTATTAATTACTCCAATTTTCATTCAAACCTGTTTGAAAATATAACTTATCATTTCTTTTATCCTTCTTATTAAAAATAGGCATACCATCTTTATTTAATCTTGGATAATGTGGTGTTTTACGCTCTATACTTTTTGGTAATAAAATTAAATCGTGTACAAATCGATTCTGAACAGCATTTCTAACATTTTCACTATCAACACCTATTTTTAAATGAAGATTTTGACCTAAAGATAGATTTTCAACAATTAATCCATATAAAATACCATGACTTGTTTTTCCAAAAGGAAGCTTGTCTAAACATTTAAAACCATTTGGACAATCATTGGATGAAGTTCTTTCCCAGATTGCTCCATTCGTCTCTCCAGTCCATAAATAAACACCAGTACCAAATTTAAAATCATTATATCTATAGCTCACAAGAATATGTCCCGTTCTAAATCTATCGTTTGCTTGTCCAGCAAAAACATCATTCTCAAAATATACCCCTATTTTATTCAAGTGTAAAGAAAAGCCACCTGAAAGCTGAGATGTTCCGATATTATCAAAATACCAAACATAATTATACCCTACAGCATTCTTATAAAAAGATTGATGTGTTAAACCATCTAACTGAAAATCAATTGAATTGTTTTTTTTACCACCTAAGATCATACATCCTAAATAATTTCTAGATTCCCAAAACTTTTTACGATGACCGTAACTATTTAAATTCCAAGATATAGATGAACCTAAATTTACTTGATAAAAATAATCCACATAATAGGTTTTAAAAGATATCCCTATTGAATTTACATGTGTTCCAAAATTCAATAATAATCCAGTTGAAAATCCTACACGATTCGAAGAAATCGTTTGAGAATAACTAGAAAATGAAAAGAAAAACAACAATAAAAATATATACCTCACCCTTAAAATTATTAACCAAATATAAATAGAAAAAAACAAAAACAATCAAACCATAAACAAACCATAAATACATTAATTTCAACCATTCATCATTTTAATTCATTATTATCATTGAATAGTATAATTTTACACCATGAACACAACACGTTTGTTTTATTGGGGAGCACAATTTGGAGGTTGGTTATTTTATGCAGCACTAGTAATTTTATCTACCTATGTTGAAAATCCTAAAAATGTAGATTCATTTTTATTTATTGACATCGCAAGCTTCCTATTTTTCGCAATCCTTTTTACTCATCTAATGAGACGATTGTTTTTTAAATGGGGATGGCTTGAAATTAAATTACAACCACTTATACCACGAATTCTTCTTTCATCCTTAATATTTGCGTTACTTATCGTATTATCAACTAAGATTACTTCTTACATTTCAAATATTAATTCGGAAGAACCTTTTTCAATATTAAAAATTTTCAATGCTTTAATATCTATTTTTATTCTTATCTTATTTTGGAATGCTCTTTATTTTACATATCATTTTTTTAGTAAATCACGAAAACAAGAAATCAATAATCTCTCACTAGAAGCAAGTAAAAATGAAATTGAACTAAAAAATTTAAGAACTCAATTAAATCCTCATTTTTTATTTAATTCTTTGAATAGCATAAGAGCCTTAATTGAATTAGATCCGTCTAAAGCAAAAAAATCAGTTACCGTACTTTCTAATCTTTTACGAAAATCATTAATGCTAAGTAAATTAAATTTAGTTTCAATAGAAGAGGAAATTGAAATGGTTTCTAATTATTTAGATCTTGAAAAAATTAGATTTGAAGAAAGATTGACTTTATCATGGATTACTGATAATAAGATAAATAAATACTTAATACCGCCTTTTTCAATACAAATGCTTGTTGAAAATGCTATTAAACATGGAATCTCAACTTTAATTGAGGGCGGTGAAATTAGAATTAAAACGGAAAAGCAAAAAGATGCAATTATTATTACAGTAGAAAATACAGGATCTTTAAAAACTAAGGTTGATTTAGGAATAGGTATAGAAAATACTAGACGTAGATTAGATTTACAATACAATGGCTTAGCTATTTTTGATATTTATCAAAAAGAAAATAAAGTAATTTCATCGATTACATTTAAACTATAACATATGAAAACATTTAAAACATTAATAATTGATGATGAGAGACTTGCTAGAGAAGAATTAAAGTTATTATTAAAACAATTTAATGAAATTGAAGTAATCGGAGAAGCGAAAAATGGTGAAGATGGAATTCAAAAAATTCAAGAATTAAAACCCGATTTAATATTTTTAGATATTTCAATGCCTGGTATGGATGGATTTGAAATGCTCAAGAAATTAGATGAAATTCCAAAAGTAATTTTCGTAACAGCCTACGATGAATTCGCAATTAAAGCATTCGAAATTAAAGCTTTAGACTATATATTAAAACCTGTTGACCCAAGTAGACTTCAAGATTCAATTCTGAAAATCAAACAATTAGATGATGAATTAGGATTTTCAACTGAATTTTACCCTTCGAGAAAAGATCGGAAATTAACTATAAACGATAGTGTTTTCATTAAAGATGGTGAAAAAACTTGGTTCATAGAATTAAGTAAAGTTAGAATGTTAGAATCAGATGGAAACTATGTAAAGGTTTATTTCGATTCATTTAGACCTCTAGTTTTAAGGTCTTTAAATAATTTTGAAGAACGATTGAGTCCTGAACATTTCTTTCGAGCAAACAGAAAGTTTATCATAAATACAAAATGGATTAGTTCAATTGAAAATTGGTTTAATGGCGGACTCATGGTGGAATTAAGAGAGGGTGAAAAAGTAGAAATTTCAAGACGACAAGCAATACGTTTCAAAGAAATCATGAGTTTATAACTCTGTGGAAATCTTGTTTTCAACTCACTTAATATTAGAATATATAATACCGAATTTAGCTACATGTTAAATAAGATTTTTATTGGAATGTTTCTCATCGCCATATCGATGGGACTTGGGAAATTAATTTTTTGGCAAGACTTGAATATATTCGACCAGATGGTGAAGGCATTATTCTCTGCTGCTGAAACAGGATTCACAATCTCCCTAGCTTTAACCGGAGTACTTTGTTTATGGATGGGATTTATGAAAGTTGGCGAAGATGGTGGTGCAATAAGACATATGACAAGATTAGTATCTCCACTTTTCTCTAAAATATTCCCTGAAGTACCAAAAAACCATCCAGCTATTGGATCGATGATGATGAATATTTCAGCAAACATGTTAGGCTTAGATAATGCTGCAACTCCAGCAGGTTTAAAAGCAATGAAAGAGCTTCAAACTTTAAACCCAAATCCAGATGTAGCAACGAATGCACAAATCATGTTTATGGTTTTAAATGCTTCAGGCTTAACAATTATTCCTGTAAGTATATTGGCAATGAGGGCTGCAAATGGATCTACGTCGCCAGCTGAGGTTTTTTTACCAATTTTAATATCTACTTTTTTCGCAACTTTAGCAGCACTAATTTACGTTGGAATTAAACAAAAAATTAATCTTTTAAATAAAACCATCCTAATATATGTAGGTACTTTAACTATTTTGATTGTATCCTTGTTGGCATATCTAACAAATCATCCTGATATGGTACAACCAGTATCTCTTGTTGGAAGTAACCTAATTTTATTTTCATTTATTGGATCTTTTTTAATCTTGGCAATTCGTTCCAAAATAAATGTATATGAATCCTTTATTGAAGGTGCTAAAGGTGGTTTTGAAGTAGCTTTAAACATTATCCCTTTCCTTGTTGCTATTCTAGCTGCAATAGCTGTATTCAGAGCGTGTGGGGCAATGGAAGAATTATTAAAAGGTATTAAATACACTTTAGAATTCGCAGGAGTTGTTCACACAGAGTTCATTGATGCTTTACCAGTAGCATTTATGAAACCATTTTCAGGAAGCGGAGCTAGAGGTTTAATGGTAGATACATTTACTTCTCATGGTGTAGATTCTTTTGTAGGTAAATTATCTGCAACTTTTCAAGGAAGCACTGAAACTACATTTTATGTATTAGCGGTGTATTTTGGTTCAATAAAAGTTAAAAATACCCGATATGCAGCCATGGGAGGAATCATCGCAGATATCGTAGGTGCAATCACTGCGATTTTAGTTGCTTACTTATTCTACAAAATCTAATGGGTTTATTCGGTAAAAAGAAAAAAGTCGTTACTCCTTCACCTTCTTTAATTCAAAAAGTTGAGTTAAAAAAAATTGACTATCATCCTAAAATAATTTTAGCTTGGGCAAAAACTATTGGTGGAAATAAGGATATATCTGCTTGGTTAAACAAAAATGGATATCCTGAATTAGTGATTGCATGTGCAGCAATTTACTTAAAAGATGATGCTCGGACTTGGTTGATGCAAAATGGATTTGCGCATATAATGGCGATGATACATGCTGCTGAAGGCGATGAAAAAGCTCAGAAATGGTTGCTAAAATATAATTTCAACTTACTTTATCATATTGCAATGGCAGTTGAACACGAAAATGAAAGTTGGATATGGTTAAAGAATAATTCTACTCCTGATATTTTTATTTTAGCGCAAACTATTAAAGAAGTTAAAGATAAAATTGAAGAAAATCACAATGATATACATTCATTTAAAAGAGACTGACTTCGATACAAATTTATTATCATAAATTTTACTCAGTCAACAAGTAAAGTTAAACCGATACAAATTTATTATCATAAATTTTACTCAGTCAACAATTAAAGTTAAGCCGATACAAATTTATTATCCTAAATTTTACTCAGACAACAAGTAAAGATTAACCCAATACAAATTTATTTCAGAATCATACAATCTTGAACAATTCACTTTCTTCAACTGGTATTAAAAATGAATTATTCAACTTATAAACAGTATTAACTAGAGTGTTATAAATTTTCCAATCCTTAAATTGATCTAAATCTGAAAAAGAAATCATTTTAATTTCTGAATCTTTTTTTACAACTAATTTTAAACGATTGAAAAAATCAATATTTAATTGTTGGCC
>CALPSU020000036.1 GCA_943326315.2 Chryseobacterium gleum | reverse complement strand
TTAAAAGTTTTGAGAATTTAGATAAAAAATATTCAGCCTTGTCATTTTCATTATAAATTAAAAAACTTTGTATTGAATTTAATGTATTAAAAATGAAATGTGGATTCATTTGAGCAAACAATGCTTTTTGCTCTAAGATTAATAATTTTCGTTTTGTTTCAAATTGTTTCTTTTTAAATTGAATTAGGTAATATACACAATATACAATAATTATTAAAATAATTAATCTGAAATATATGGTTTTCCAGAAGGGAGGTGTGATTTCAAAATTGACTATTTTTTGGATACTTGACCACTTGTTGTTATCATTTAAAAAAGAGACTTCAAGATTATAAATGCCATCTTCAGGATTGTATAATAATATTTCTGGTTTTGTTATGTAATTCCAATTGGATGAAGGTTGAAATCTGTATTTGTATAAACCTTTTGTAATAAAATTGATTGCTCCAAATTTTAAAGTAACAACATCTTCAAAATGTGGGATTAATATTTTTTTTGATAGGTTAATATTTTTTTTATTATTCAATAATATTGAAGAAAGCTTGATTTTTGAATCATACTGAACAGTGTTTAATTTTTTAAGTTCTATTTTTGAAAGTCCACTTTTTGTGCCAATCCATGCATTTTTATCGTCAACAAATATAGATGTTATTTCATTGGAGAGGATTCCATGCTCTTTAGAAATATATTTAATTGTAATTTTTCCATCTTTTGATTTAATTAAAATATTTACACCTTTGTTGGTTCCGACCCATAAACAATTGTTTTTGTCATTAAATAAACAGTTTAGAGAATTACTAATTAGTGAAATTTTTAATTTAGATATTTTATTATTTGATAAACAAAATATTCCATTTTCCCTTGTAGCTATTAATTTACCCCATTTTTTTGAATAATTTAAGTCAGTGACTCTAAATTTAAATTCGGATTGTTTATAAGGGAGTATTTTATGATTATCAAATTTATATAGTCCTTTTGATCCACCAATCCAAATATCATTTTTTTCGTCATACATTATTTCATGAAGGAAATGTAAACCAGCTTCAAAATCAGTTAGTTTTTCAGATTTCCCATTGGGGTAAATTTTTAAAACTCCATTACCAATACCAATACTATAATTAATTCCACTGTACAAATCTTTAAACCATAAATTACTTATTTTATTATGATCTAAATAAGTTCCAATAGGACTTGAACGGATTAAATGTTCACCGGAATATCCAAATTGGGAATATGCAGTTCCATTTCCTATATGATTATACCATTTATTGTTTTGAATAGATTGATAATTATCTCCAATATAACCGATGTAAATGTTTCCATTTAAACCATTTACATTTTTAATATCATCTAAAAAAAGTGAATTCCTTCTATTGAAATTTTGAATTTCAATAGAAGGAATATAAAAAACTCCTTTTTCTAATGTTGAAAACCAATAACCACTATTATTATCTTTGAAAATATCTGTAACTGAATAATTTTTTAAAAAGGTTCTTAGTAATTTAGGTTTATTATCTAATTTATAAATTCCTACACCTTTTTTTATACTTGAAACCCAAAGTTTAGAGTCAATTTTTTTTATTTGTATAATAGTAGAGTTTGTAAATTCTAATATTTTTTTATTTTGATTTAAATCATATACAGAATTTGCGTACATTAAATAGCAACTTTTGTTGTCAATAGTTGATATTATTTTATTAAATCTAAATTTTTGTTTTAAAATAGATGTTTGTGGTTGATTGTCTGGTTTGAATTGAATATCTAATGAATTATGATTTTTATTTATATTAATAAATGATAAAGACCAGATTGATTTATTTTGAATTGTTTTGACAGTTAGATTATCTGTTTTAGTATATAATCTTTTATTTTTACCATTAATATCAATTTCTATGATTCCAATAGGCCTAATAGATAGAAATAATGTTCCGTTTTTTTTTATTAAAATATCTTTATCAGGATGGCTTTTTTTATGCGATATATTTTTTAATATCTGATCATTATATTTATAAGGATAAATTTTTCCATTATCATAATAGCATAGTCTATTTTCAATCGTTAAAAACCAAAGTTTTCCAAATGGATCTTTATAGATTTGAAGAACAACATCATCAATTAATCCATCTTTTTTTGTGTATGTTTTAAATGATCTACTATTATATTTTACAACACCTCGATCAGTTGCAAACCAAATATTTCCTTCATTGTCCTGCTCTATATCATATGTTTCTGAGCTAGGAAGTCCTTGAGCTATTGAGTAATTTCTAAATTTATATGTCCCTTGAATATTGGATTGCGATAAAAGTGCAAAAGGAATTATTAAAATAATAAAAACAATGTAAAATAATTTCATTTAGATTACTTAACAAAAGCTTTAATTTTCAAGAGGGTAGAGCGTGGCGATGTATTCGATGTTACAGTAACAGTTTTATTTTGTTCTCCAATTTGTCCTGGTTTTGGGTGGAAGACTACTTTTATTTTATCAGATTTACCAGGTAAGATTGGTTTTTCAGGTTTTTCGGGTGTTGTGCAACCACAACTAGCTTCCACTTTTTCAATAATTAAAGGATTTTTACCTGTATTCGTAACAATGAAATTAGTTACATTATCCGTCTCAGATTTTACATTACCATAATCATGTTCCATTTCGTTAAAAGATAACGAAGTGTATGTTTCTAATTCTTTACGTTCTCTTTCCTCTTCCTCTTTTTTTATTTCTTTCAAAGATTCGTTCAATTCTTCTTCACTTTGACTTCCAGCAGCTATAGCTGAATCATTACTTTTTGATTGTTTTTTAACTTCGAAGGAATTTCCTCCGCATGAACTAATAATAAATAAACTAGCTACAAGGTAAAATGGTTTTTTCATACTATTTTTTTTAGAGTTGTTTTATTTTTTATCTAAATTCATTGAGTCATATTCATTTAACTCTAGAATTTTTATAGCCTTTTGTAAAACTTCATTTGAATCATTATAAATTTGAAAAAACTCATTATATCCCCATAAATCTTGAGCTAATAATGATTTTAATCTTAATTTAATAAGCTTTTCACTTGTTTTATATTCTTCTTTATTAAATTCTAATTTTGGATCTTCTTTTTTCACATAAGCGAAAAAATCAGTCATAAATTTTTCATCACAATTAAAATTAGTTTTATATGTTGTGAATGAAGGGTGTAATTTTAAAAGTTTATCCCTGTTTTCATTCGTATATGTTAAAGCAAAACTGTTTACGTGTCCACCTTGAATAATATGTTTAAAATAATCAGTTATGTCAGCTGTGTCTAGAGGCACAAATACATCCGGCATAATTCCTCCACCGTTGTAAACAGTTCTTTTTGTAATTAAAGTTAAATGTTTCAAAGAATCTGGTAAATGAATTGAATCGGCATGTTGAAATTCTCCATTTAAATATCGTTGTGTTAAATCTTTTTCGTATGCCTCTTTATCATCGTATGATTTTTGAATAAATCTTCCAGCAGGAGTGTAATATCTAGCTATTGTTAATCTTATTTGAGAGCCGTCAGATAAATCTATAGGTCTTTGAACAAGTCCTTTTCCAAAAGTCCTTCTTCCAACTATTAATCCTCTATCCCAATCTTGTATAGCTCCTGAAACAATTTCGCTTGCTGATGCAGAATGTTCATCTGTCAATAGAATTAATTTACCATCTTCCCAAAGTCCAGTTTCTCCTGCTTTTAAATCTGATCTTGGTTGAGATCTGCCTTCAGAATAAACAATTAACTTGTCCTTAGATAAAAATTCATCAGCAACTTTCTGAGCTGCATATAATAATCCGCCACCATTTCCTTGTAGATCAAATATTAAGTTTTTCATTCCTTTTAATTTCAACTCATTGATTCCTTTATGCATTTCTTCAACTGTTGATCTCGAAAAACTATTTAATTTAATGTATCCAATCTCTGGAGTTACCATATAGTAACAATCTACTGAATTAACAGGGATTCTATCTCTTGTAACAACATAATTTAAAGGTTTTTTAGTGTTGCGTCTAAGTATTTCTAATTTCACTTTTGAGCCTAATTCACCCATTAAATGTTCTCTAACTTGCGTAGTTTTTAATCCAATTCCTGCTAGATTTTTTCCTTCAACACGAATGATTTTATCACCAGGTAAGATGCCAAGTTTTTCGGATGGACCACCAGGTATAGTTGCGACAACCATTAATGTGTCTTTTAAGATTTGAAAGCGTATTCCAACCCCAACAAAACTTCCATCTATTTGCTGATTTGCACCATCTACTTCTTCTTTTGAAATGTAAACTGAATGAGGATCTAGTTTTTCAAGCATCGCAACTATTGCAGCTTCTGTTAATTGATTGTCATTTACCGTATCAACATACATTTTGTTAATGTATGTAAGTACTTCGTCAAATTTTTGACTTGTGTTTATTTTTGAAGAATTAACTTGATTAAAACCGTATGAACTTATTGAAATTAGTATAAGAGTAAAAAGAAATCGAGTCATATTATTATATAGATATATCTTTGGATGAAATTTTCAAGGGTTAAAAATATTAAAAAACATCGACAATTATATTAATATATGGTATTTCTAGTGTCAAATATTGTTAATTGTCTATGGTTTCATTATTTATACTTTTGTAATAAATGACTGAATTTTAGAAATACTTATTACTTTTGAATGTTGAATTGTTTTATTAATTTGAATATCAGATTATTAGTGGTGATATGAGATTGTTATTTGTAATTTTATTTCCTTTTATTTCCTTTGGGCAATCTATGTTTTCTCACGAAGATACTTTGCGAGGATCTATAAATAAAGAGCGTTCGTGGTGGAATGTTTTGAAATATGATATTACGATTCAGCCAGATTATTTAACGAAAACTATAAAAGGCAAAAATACGATTTTGTTTGAGGTTGTGAGAATTGATTCTAGTATGCAAATTGATTTACAATCACCTATGAAAGTGGATTCTATATTTTTAGCTGATTTGAAACTTGATTATCGAACAAATGGAAATGTAGTTTTGATAGATTTTACAAATCATACGTTAAAAGAAAAGTTTTCATATATCACAATCTATTTTTCCGGTCAACCTATAGAGGCTAAAAATGCTCCTTGGGAAGGCGGTTGGATTTGGACGAAAGATGGAAATGGTCGACCTTGGATGACAGTCGCATGTCAGGGTTTAGGAGCAAGTTCTTGGTTTCCATGTAAAGATCATCAAAGTGATGAGCCTGAAAATGGTTCAACATTAACAATGATAATATCGGATACATTAGTAGGAGTTTCAAATGGGAAATTAGTTGAAACTAAGCCGTTTTCTGATGGGTTAATCTCAACTACTTGGATGGTTTCAAATCCAATAAATAATTATAATATTATTCCTTATATTGGAAAGTATGTTCATTTTGGTGAATTATACAAAGGTGAAAAAGGACCTTTGAATTGTGATTATTGGGTGTTGGATTATGAATTAGAAAAAGCAAAAGTTCAATTTTTACAAGTTCCTAAAATGCTAAAATGCTTTGAATATTGGTTTGGTCCTTATCCATTTTATTCGGATGGTTATAAATTGGTACAAGCTCCTTATCTAGGTATGGAACACCAAAGTGGAATTGCGTATGGTAATAAATTTGAAAATGGATATTTGGGCAGAGATTTATCTGAGTCTAATTGGGGATTAAAATGGGATTTTATTCTAATTCATGAAAGCGGTCACGAATGGTTCGGAAACAGTATTACTGCTAATGATATTGCAGATGCCTGGATTCATGAATCTTTTACAAATTATTCTGAAACAATTTTCACAGATTGCGAATTTGGTGTTCAAGCTGGTAATGCTTATGAAGTTGGTTTGAGGAAATTGATAAAAAATAATTCTCCAATTATTAGTCAATATGGAGTGAATAATAATGGCAACATAGATATATATTACAAAGGAAGTAATATGGTTCATATGGTAAGGCAATTGGTGAATGACGACGAACGATTTAGACAATTGTTAAGAGGAATAAATCGTAAATTTTATCATAAAACAGTAACTACTTTAGAAATTGAAGAATATATTAGTAGTTTCACTAGCATTGATTTCCATTTGTTTTTTGATCAATTTTTAAGAAAAAATAATATTCCTGTACTTGAATATAAAATTGAAAATAATCAACTTTTTTATCACTGGTCTGAATGTGTAAAAGGATTTAATATGAAACTAAGACTAGAGAATGGACAATGGATTCAGCCAACTGAAGACTGGGGAATTCTAGATCAAAGTCTAAATAAAATCGAAGATTTTAAACCCGATATTAATTTTTATATTATTTTAAGAAAATTATAATTTGATGTAAATAAATCAGATAGTCTTTCTATATTTGTCTTGTTTAAAATTATTCTAAATAACGATGCGTATTATTTTAGCTGATAGTAATGATTTGGTGAGAGTAGGGATGAGAACTGTTTTTAGTTCTGTTAATAATCTTGATATTGTTGGCGAGGCAAAAAATAATAATGAATTAAAAGCACAAGTCAAAAATTTTGGAGCTGATTTAGTTTTAATTGATTACACCTCAGAAGGCTTTGATATTGACATTATTCACACCATTTTAGCAATAAATAGTGAGGTTAAATTTATTGCTATTACACCTTTGCAATCGGCTCAAACTCTTGTTGATGCACTTCGTTCTGGTGTAATGAGTTATGTGAAAAAAGATTGCGATATTGGCGAAATAATTAATGCTGTAAAGGAAACTGGGAGAGGAAATAAATTCTTTTGTGGTAAAATTTTAGAAGCTATACAAAAAGCGTCTATTAATGTTAATGATATTGATTTTGAATCCTTCACTTGTGAGCCTATTATCTTATCGGAAAGGGAGTTAGGAATAATCGTTTTAATAGCTGAAGGATTAACGAATTCTCAAATAGCAGAACAATTATTTTTAAGTACGCACACAATTAACACACATAGAAAAAATATAATGTCAAAATTAGGAGTGAAAAATACTGCAGGAATAGTAATGTATGCTGTTAAAACAAGTTTAGTTTCTCCAAATAAATTTCTGTTTGCTTCTGAATTAGGAAATGCTTAAATTCTTTGGTAATCTCCTTGCCAATTTTTAATCGCTAACTTTATTTGTTTTGGAGTTAATTTTTCCTCAATTGCCCTTTTAGTTAATTCTACAATTTCTTCATCACTAGCAAATCGTAAAGCTACAATTTGTTTGATATGTAATTTACTTTCTAATGTTTCATATCTAATACCTGTTAATAAATGATAACGGTATCTCATTTCTAATCTTATAATTCGATCTTGATTTCCTGCTGCAAATGAACGAACGTAAAATGCTATTACATTAAATGTAAAAGTAAATACAACTAAAAATAAATTATTCGAATTAAATTCATTAACCAAATTTACGATTGACCATATAAATATGCCTAAAGCAGTAAGTAAACCAATTTGATGGTATCCAAAAACTAATTTTGAATGATTTTTATAATTTTGAATTTTCATAGTATAACAAGTATTTATTATTTCCAAATCCATTCTTTTTCATCGTTCCATTTAATAGAATGAATCTGAGCGATTTCTTTTAGTTTTAGTTCAATTATTTCTTTTTGTTCAATCTTTTCTTTAGGAATGATAATAGATTGGCCACTTTTTACTTTTAAAAAATAATAATTGCATAATTCATTAACTTCATCTAATTCTGAAAAATCAATTTGTGATTCTCCCTGACTGTCAGAGATGTTTATGGAAAAATTATTTATTGAAAGAGTAGTTGGTTCAGACATTCGATCTTTATAATAACTTCTAACATGTTTCAAATATGTTTTTTTATAACTCCAACGTGTATATATTGGCATTAAAAAAAATGCTGAAACAGCAAGAAGTGAAAAGTAATACATTTGACCAGTTGAACCATTTCCATATGCAATAAATGCAAAAAGTAATAAACTTATTGTCATTAGTATTCGAATTCTAGCTCTTGTTTTAATCGCAGAAGAGGATCTAGAAATGGTGAAAAGTAAATGTGTATGGTAATCTTCTTCTTCTAATTTATATGTGAAATTCATAAATTTAAAAGATTAAAATGCTACATTCCAACGAGGTAAATTTTTATTTTCGTCTAAGAATTTTTGTAAAATTAAACCTTCTACATAGGTGGGTATATGTTTAGTTTTGGCATTGAAGGTTTCATACCAATGAATTTCTAATTGATTAATATTTTCTTTTTTCATTTGAATTGGCCAAGCTTTTCTTCTAGATAATTTTCCAAATTGTTGACCGTTTACTAACTTTTCGTAAATCCCTCCAACTTTAACTTTTAACTCACCATTGTTTTGAACCGTACCCGTAGATCCTACAAAAAGTAACTCTTTTTCATCTCCGTTTACATCATAAACCAAGTAAACTCCATTTCCATCTTGGGGTGCATTACAAACATCTGAAAGTTCATTTTCAATTTTAAAAGTAAAATGATTACAGTTTTTATATTTTGTTAGTTCTTTGAACATTTATTTTTAATTTGATTATTGTTTATTTATTAATGAAAATTTATTTTTATTTCAGGTGCAAAGATAGTTTTTTAAAGGACTATTAATTGGTTTTGATTGTCAAAATATCTTTCCTGGGTTTAAAATTACTTTTGGGTCAAATATTTTTTTTATGTCTCGCATTAAATTTAATCCAACTTCATTGAAAGCAATGTCCATGTATGGTTTTTGGACTAAACCTATCCCATGTTCTCCAGAAATTGTACCTCCTAATTTCACAACTTCAGTAAATAATTCACGAATTGCTTTTGGGAGTTCATTATCCCATTGATCATCGGTTAAATCTCCTTTTAAGATATTAATATGTAAATTTCCATCTCCCGCATGACCATAACAAACAGATTGAAATCCATAATTTTCACCAATTCTTTTTACATGATGAAGCAACTTTGGTAATTCAAAACGAGGTACAACAGTATCTTCTTCCTTGTAAATGGATTGCGATTTTACAGCTTCAGCTGCCTTTCTTCTTATTTGCCATAGATTGTCTTTTTGAGCCTGACTTTCAGCAAATAATATTTCATCTGTTTCAAAATTCTCTAAAACGACCATGATTCTTTCGCATTCTTGCATTAAAACGTCAGAATCAAATCCATCTACTTCAATTAATAAATGAGCTTGATGATTTTCACCGATAACTATAGAAGAATCATTGATGAATTTTTGAGTGTAAATTAAAGCGTCTCTTTCCATGAATTCTAAGCCACTTGGAGTTATTCCTGCTCTAAAAATTGCTGCTACTGCTTCACATGCTTTTTGTGCATCAAAGAATGGAACCAACATAAGTAAGTCGTTAGTTGGATGTGGAATTAAACGTAAAACTATTTTTGTAATTATAGCTAATGTTCCCTCGCTACCTACGATTAACTGAGTTAAATTGTATCCTGTTGAGTTTTTTAAAACATTGGCTCCAGTCCAGATAACTTCTCCGTTCGGTAATACAATTTCAAGATTTAAAACATAATCTTTCGTAACTCCATATTTTACTGCTTTTGGTCCACCAGAATTTTCTGAAACATTTCCTCCAATGAAACAACTTCCTTTACTTGCAGGGTCTGGTGGATAGAAGAGCCCTTTTTCTTTTACAGCATCTTGTAATACTTGTGTAATAACTCCTGGTTCTGTAATAACTTGGTGATTTGCTTCATCAATATTTATTATTTTATTGAAACGTTCCATTGATAGAGCAATACCATTATTTATTGGTAAGGCACCACCACTCAAACCTGTTCTAGCACCAGAAGGTGTTACCACAATTGAGTTTTTAAATGCATATTTCATAATAGACGAAACTTCTTCTGTAGTTTCAGGTTTTAATACAACATCGGGTAAAAAAACTAAGTCTTCTGTTTCGTCGTGGCCGTATTTTTTAAGGTTATCTAGATCTACAATGCAACGATTTCCTAAAAGGGATGAGAAAAAAGAAATATCTTCTGAGTCAATGGATTTATACATGCTTTAATATTGAATTATATCCAATAAGGATCTATGATTTAAATAAAAAAGGGAACCATTAGATTCCCTTTTTTATCGTCAAAAATTAACGATTATTTTTTTACACGTTCAACGTAAACGCCTGTACGAGTGTCAATTTTAATAATTTCCCCCATGTCAATAAATAATGGAACTTTTATTTCTGCACCTGTAGCAATTGTAGCAGCTTTCATTGAATTTGTAGCTGTATCACCTTTTACACCTGGCTCAGTGTAAGTAACTTCAGAAATAATATGCATTGGAAGCTCAACAACTAGTGGTAATTCTTCTTCTGCATGAAATAAAATGTTACAAATCATTCCTTCTTGTAAAAAGCCTGGTTTTTCAATCATGCTTTTAGCAATAGAAACTTGTTCGTACGATTCATTATTCATGAAAATGAAATAATCTTCTTCTTCATATAAATATTGATATTCACGGTTTTCAATACGAACAATATCGATTTTATGTCCAGCAGAAAATGTATTATCTAATACTCTTCCAGTTTCAATTGAACGCATTTTAGTTCGAACAAATGCAGGTCCTTTACCTGGTTTTACGTGTTGAAATTCAATTACTTGAAATAATTTATCATTGTGTTTGATACACAATCCGTTTTTTATGTCTGATGTATTTGCCATGCTCTTATTTATATAAAGTTAGCAAAGATAAAGATATGGTACTAAAAGTCCTATATTTGTTTGAAAATTTTTAAAAGAGGATTTTTATGTTTAGAGAATTTTGGGAAAGCTTGAGTTTTTGGAAAAAAATAAAACTAATTTTAATTATTATAATTAGTGTTTTACTACTTGTTTTTTCTTTTCAAAATTGGGTAATTGGTGAATTAAGACTAGTTTTCTTTCGAATAAAAATTCCAATAACATTAATAATTGCAGTTACATTTTTTATAGGGTATTCTTTAGCTTTAGTAGCAAATTTCAAGAATTTGAATGATAAAGAAAAAGAAATTAAAAAACTAAAAAATAAAATTAAAGATTTAGAAAATCAAAATTCAAACATTAATAATTAAACATCAAACATTAAAAAAATGTCATCAACGCTTATCATTACAGTATTAGTATCCTATTTTGCTTTATTAATTTTTATATCCTTTTTAACTTCGAGAGGTTCAACAGCTGATTCTTTTTTCACAGGAAATCGTCAAAGTCCTTGGTATTTAGTTGATTTCGGAATGATTGGGACTTCGCTTTCAGGAGTTACTTTTATTTCTGTTCCGGGTAAAGTTTTAGTTGAAAGTATGGCTTATTTTCAAATCGTTTTAGGGTATGTACTTGGATATATTGTCATTGCGAAAGTATTGATGCCACTGTATTATAAAATGAATTTGGTTTCAATTTACGAGTATTTATTAGATCGTTTTGGAAATGTAAGTTATAAAACCGGTGCAGCGTTTTTCATTTTATCTAGAACATTAGGATCTGCTATACGTCTTTATTTGGCAACTTTCGTTTTACATTTATTTTTATTTCAGGATTTAGGTGTTCCATACTTTGTGACCGCCTTAACAACTGTTTTGTTAATTTGGGTTTATACATTTAAAGGAGGGGTTAAGACTATCGTTTATACGGATGCTTTTCAAACGATATTCTTGATTAGTGCAGTAGCACTTTGTGTGATTGTGATTGCGAACTCTTTAGATGTGAATGTATTTGGGTTATTTGATAAAATAACAGCAACTAAAACTGCGGCAGGAAATTCTATGACAAAAATATTTTTCTTTGACGACGGAAATTCTCCTTTGTTTTTTCCTAAACAATTTATAGGTGGAATGTTTTTAGCAATAACAATGACAGGTTTAGACCAAGATTTAATGCAAAAGAACTTGACTTGTAAATCACTTAAAGATGCTCAGAAAAACATGTATTCTTTTACTGCAATATTAGTTTTTGTTAACTTTTTATTCTTATTGTTAGGAGGAGCCATGTATGTTTTTGCAAATAAAAATGGTATTGCTTTACCAGTTAAAACAGACGATGTTTTTCCAACATTGGCTTTAGGGAAGTTTGGAACTTTGGCAGGGGTTTTCTTTTTACTAGGAATAACGGCTTCATCCTATGCTTCAGCTGATAGTGCATTAACAGCTTTAACTACAGGTTTTTGCATTGATTTCTTAAACTTCGCAAAAAGAGATGAAAAACAGAAAAAAAGGTATCAATTATTTACACATATTGGTTTTTCTATTGTTTTCCTTTTAATAATTTTAGGAACTCAAAAGTATGTTGAAAGCAACCCAACAGGTGATTTAATTACAACAATATTAAAACTAGCATCTTTAACTTACGGACCTTTATTAGGTTTGTTTTCATTCGGTATTTTCACGAAACGAAAACCACTAGAAAAATTTGTTCCAATAATTTGTTTTTTATCCCCATTAATCTGTTATTTTATTTCATTAAATTCTGCGGAATGGTTTAATGGATACCTTTTTGGTAATGAGTTATTGATTTTGAATGGAATTCTTACTTTTATTGGGTTGTGGTTCGTTTCTAAGAAGGCTCAAAAGTGATAAAGATGATTCAAAATAAAATATTGAATTTTAATTCATTCTAAATAACCTCAGCTAAATAAATTATTGTCTAATTGAGTTATCAATTCTGAACCTTCATTGCGTAATACTTAATCTTTCAGAAAATAAACGTAACTTCGTTTCGCTAAATTGAGCTGTAAATCATGGGTTTATTAGGAAAGATTTGGTAATGCAT
>CALPSU020000035.1 GCA_943326315.2 Chryseobacterium gleum | reverse complement strand
GCTTATAGTGATGATGGTTGGAGTTTATATTTCACTAGAGACAATGATACAAGAGGAAATGGATATGACATCTATAATTCCAAAATGCAAAGTAAACTAAACAGAGATTATGCTGCTGCAACAACCATGATTACAATGAATTCTAAATTCAACGATGGACCAATATATTTACATATTGATGGTGAAACGATGTATATTGCTTCAGAAGGAAATGAATCAATTGGTGGTTATGACATTTTTGTATCTAGAAAATTTAGAGGTGCATGGACAGCTCCTGTTAATCTTGGCTATCCAATAAATACACCTTACGATGATTTTTTCTTTGCATCTACTGCGAATGGTAAATTTGCATACATTTCTTCAAATAGAGCTGGTGGAAAAGGTGGTTTCGACATTTACAAAGTTACTTTTTGGGGACCAGAAAAAACTCCAATTGTAGATGTTGAAGATTTCCTTCTTTCCTCTATTGCAATGCCAATGAAAGACCATCAAATTGAAGCAAAAGTTGATGTAAATAAAAAAACATTTACTGTATTTAAAGGAGCGACAATAGATGCATTAACAAAAAAATCAATAGAATCTGAAATTGATATTATTGATAATGCAACAGGTTCAATAATTGAAACATTTACTACAAACAGTGCTACAGGAAAATTCATTATAACATTGGTATCCGGAAAAAACTATGGGATTGCAGTAAAAGCTAAAAACTATTTATTCCATTCTGAAAACTTCGATATTCCATCAGGAAGTAGTGATAATTTAGTAAGTAAAACTATTGAATTAAAAAATATTGAAATCGGAAGTAAAATTGCACTTAGAAACGTATTTTTCGATTTAGGAAAAGCTACATTAAGAGCAGAATCTAACGGAGAATTAGATCGTGTTGTAAAATTATTAAAAGATGTACCAACATTAAAAATAGAAATTTCAGGGCACACAGATAATACTGGTTCGGCTACATTAAATGAAACATTATCCCAGCAACGTGCTGAAGCGGTAGTTACCTATTTAAAAATAAAAGGAATTGTGCCTGCCAGATTAACCGCAAAAGGTTATGGAGCGGCAAAACCAGTAACTTCCAATACAACAGAAGATGGTAGACAACAAAATCGTCGTACAGAATTTGAAATAAAAGGTAATTAAATCCTTGAAGTTTTAATTACCTTTTAGACGTCATGAATAACGTCTATAAATACACAAAAACATTATCAAAACATTACCTAACTATTATTATAAAATTAAGATTAACACCAATGACATATAAAATAAGCGTCTTCAGTCAATGTTGTCCTTTTTTTATCAACATTTTGTTTCGGTATTAAAACCTTTTCATTATGTTTGTCGAATAAACTTTAAAAAATAAAAATTCGAATTATGAGTACAAATCAAAAATCAGCAGGAGGTTTTTCTTCATTAGTATCATCAATTGCAATCGCTATTGCATTGATCATTGGATTCATTGTTTATTCAAAAATATTTGGAGATCCAGGAAATTTCGTAGATGGTGACAACACAGGTGAACCATTAGAAGGGAATTATTTGGCAATCGTTTATAAAGGAGGGATAATTGTACCTTTCTTATTGGCTACTAACTTTATCATCATCATTTTTACAATTGAAAGATTCGTAAGTTTAGCTAAAGCTAAAGGAAAAGGTAATATAAATAAATTTGTAGTTAAAATCAAAGGATTATTGGGAGACAAAGATATTTCTTCAGCTAAGGAAGCTTGTGATTCTCAAAAAGGTTCTCTTGCAAACGTTGTTCTTGCAGGTTTAACTAAATATGAAAACATCAAAAACGAGACAGATTTAAACAAAGAGCAAAAAATCGAATCTTTGAAAAAAGAATTAGAAGAAGCTACTGCGTTAGAATTACCAATGTTATCTAAAAACTTAGTAATTCTTTCAACTTGTGCATCTATCGCTACTTTGATTGGTTTGATTGGAACAGTACTTGGGATGATTAAATCATTTGCTGCAATGGCTGGTGGTACTCCAGATACAGCTCAATTAGCAACAGGTATTTCTGAAGCACTTATCAATACTGCATTAGGTATCTTCGCATCTACTATTGCTATTATTTTCTTCAACTTGTTCTCAACTAAAGTTGATCAATTAACGCATAGTATGGATGAAGCTTCTTTTACAATCGTACAAGATTTCACAGCTTCTCACAAATAAGACACAGCTTTAATTAGCTAATATTAATATTATAAAAGAACGAAATGGCGCAAGTAAAAGGCCCTAAAGGATCTCCTTCCATTGATATGACCCCAATGGTAGATTTAGCATTCTTGTTGGTAACTTTCTTTATGCTTTCAGCTAACTTCCGTTCAGACGAGCCTGTTGTAGTGGATACTCCTTCGAGTATTGCAGCAGAAGAAATACCTAAGAATATTATATTAATTACAATAGACAAAGGTGGGCGTGTGTTTTACGGATTTACAGCAGGTGAAGAAGCTAGAAAGAATTTGCTAATTAAAATGGCAGCAAAATACAAGGTTAAATTATCTCAAGATCATTTGAAAAAATTTAGCACATTGACAAGTTTTGCATGTGATGTGCATCAACTTCCTCAGTACTTGGATTTAGACCCAGAAGCTAGAAAGAAAACGAATGGAACTATTCCGACAGATTCTACAAATAATCAATTGAAAGATTGGATTAATTTTGGAAATATTGAGGGATTAGCAGCAGGAAAAGTAAAATTTGAAGATGCTGCTATGAAAGATCCAGAAATTGAGATGAATGATTACAAACCAAAATTCATCTTAAAAGCAGACGGAAAAGCTCTTTACTCTCATGCAAAAAATGTTATTGAAACATTTAGAGATTTAGATTTAAATAACTTAAACTTCGTAACTTCTTTGGAAGCTGGGAAGGAATAAAATATAAGACATGGCAGATATGGGAGAAGGTGGCGGAGGCCACGAAAAAGGCGGAAAAAAACGCGCCAAGAAAGGATCAACGCGAGTTGATATGACTCCGCTTGTTGATTTAGCCTTTTTATTATTGACATTTTTCGTTTTGACATCTACTTTCAGTAAACCGAAAGTGATGAGTTTAGTATATCCTGCTAAACCAAAAATAACGGATCCTACTGTTGATGGACCAAAAATTAATAATGCAATTACATTCTTATTGAGCGAAAATAAAATCTTTTATTATGAAGGAGAGTATTATTCTATTGGAAATCCAAAGGGTAAACCTGCAACTGAATTAAAAGAAACTACTTTTGGTCCATCTGGAGTTCGTAAATTGCTAGCTGATAAAAACAAATCAGTTTTAATTGGAAAAGCTAAATTAAAAGCAGAATTGGATAGTAAAAAAATCCAAGAACACGAATATATTGAAGGTATCAAAGATTTAAAAAGAGCAGATGCAGCTTTAAAAGTTTTAATTAAAACAGACGATAAAGCTATTTGTAAAAATTTCATTGATTTGGTAGATGAACTTAGAATAAATGAAATTGGAGTAATTGCTCCGGTGGATTTATTAGCTAGCGAGTATGAATTGATAAAAGCTAAAACGAAATAAGATGGGAATTACAATTAGCGTAATCGTTTTAATAGCATTAGTTTCTCTTTACGACTATTTCTCAGCTCGTAATTGGCAACAAGTGACTTCTGCTACTAGAAATGAGGTTGTTTTTGAATCCAGAAACAAAGAGTATGGAGCTTACCAAATTAGAAAAAACTACGATAGAAGAGTTGTTCTTATCATGTTGGGTTTATGTTTGGTAATAGGTACAGCATTTGGAATTTATAAATACATTAAATCAATTCCTGAAGAGGTTATTGAAGAGGCTCCAATTGACATGACTCAATTTGATCTTCCTCCAGCTCCGGATGAAAAAGAAATTCCACCTCCGATTGAAGAGCCACCACCACCAATGGAAAAAACTTTAGCTTTTATAGCTCCAGTTGTAACCGATGAGGAAACTACAGATGAAATTGTTCTTGTAGATGAGGATGTGAAAATTTCAACAGTAACAAATGATGTAGAAGATTCTTTTGTTGAACCTCAAGAAGAAGTAAAGGTTCATGTTGTAGAACACAAAGAAGAAGAAGTTGAAGCATTTGTTGATGAAGAAGCTGTTTTCCCTGGTGGTATGCAAGCATGTTATGCATTTATTGGAAAAAACATCAATTATCCTCAAATTGCAATTGAAGAAAATTTACAAGGAAAATGCTATGTAAACTTCGTTGTTGATAGAGAGGGTAACATTAGTGATGTAAGAGTTGCGAAAGGTGTTACAGGATGCCCTGAATGTGATAAAGAAGCTATCAGAGTTGTACGTATGATGCCAAAATGGAAACCAGGTAAAAAGAACGGTAAAGATGTAAAATCTCGTTTCATGGTTCCAGTAAACTACAAATTAGAATAATTTAAAATTCAAATAAATTAAAAATCCTCGAAATCTAAAGTTTCGGGGATTTTTTATATCTAAAATAATTTCAACATGAACTTCTCAATAATAAATAATATTCTAGCAATCATAATAATTATTGCGTGTTTTACTTTAGCGTATAGCCTAGCTTTTACAGATTTTATGGATGGTAAAATCATCGGTGTAAAACGTATTTCATTTATTGTATTGATTCTTACTTATGCTGGATTTAGAATTTACCGAGTAATTAAGGCTAGAAAATAAAGTTGATAAAAACAAAACGGATTTCTGTGAAAAATTGAAATTTATTATTCAAGATACAAATTAACTTACGTTTTCTCTTCAAATTAAAAAAAATAGTTGGATCGGTGAAACTTTCTAAAAATTTAAATGATAAAAAGAAATTCAAAATTATTTTGAAAAAAATCAATTAAAAAATTGAATTAATAATTGTATATTTACTAATATGAAATTAGATAATTCAAAAATAGAAACAATCAAGAATTATTTCAAATCCACTCCAGTTTTGAAAGCTTATTTATTTGGCTCATACGTTCGTGGAGAAGCAGATAATGATAGTGATATTGATATTTTAGTCGATCTAGATTATTCTCAAAAAATAGGACTAAAATTCATTCAAATGAAATTGGATCTAGAAAAATTATTAAATACTAAAGTTGACTTAGTTTCAATAAATGGGATTTCTAAGTATATTAGACCCATTATAGATCAAGAAAAAGAATTGATTTATGCGAAGTAATCTAGGTGATAAAATCAGAATACAACATATAATTGATGCTATTTTAGAAATTGAATCATACCTTTTAGATGCTAATTTTGACAAATTCCTAAATGATTCAATGATGAGGTATGCATGTATTAAACAAATGGAAATCATCGGTGAAGCAAGTAACCATATTTCTCAAGAATTAAAATTAAAATTTACGAATATTGAATGGGCTCAAATTATAGGAATGAGAAATGTTTTTGTCCATGAATATTTTGGCATTGATTTAGATTTAGTTTGGGAAATAATTAAATGTGATTTACCTGAATTGAAAATGAAAATTGCCGAAATTCATAATTCAATTAGTTAATGATTCTTCGCTCTCAAAAAGAACAATTCTTAAACCAAAAGTCAATCGTTATTTGGCTAACTGGACTTTCAGGCTCTGGAAAAACTACAATTTCAGAAAATCTTTCAACTGCGCTATTCAAACAAGGATTTCTTACTCAAATATTAGATGGAGATCAAATTAGAAATGGGCTAAATAACAATCTTGGATTTTCGGAAGAAGACCGAACAGAAAACATTCGTAGAATTGCTGAAATTTCTAAATTATTCGTAAACTCTGGAATTATTTGTATCAATAGTTTTATAAGTCCAACTGAAAAAATCAGAAGTTTAGCTAAAGAGATTATTGGTGAAAAAGATTATTTTGAAATTTATTTAGATGCACCTTTAGAAGTTTGTGAAAAAAGAGATGTAAAAGGACTTTATAAAGCTGCACGTGAAGGAAAAATAAAAAACTTTACTGGGATTGGTTCTGAATATGAAACACCTCTAAAACCAAGCTTAATTTTAAAAACAGCTGAAATTTCAATAGAAAAATCGATTGAAAAATGCTTAAATCAAATACTTCCTCTTATTAAATTATGAAGAAATATATAAAATACATAATCGCATTTTGGGTATTCTTTTTTACTATCGTAATTTCTATGGCAATTACACGTCATGTATATACAAATGGTGAACACATTAAAGGAGCTCCAAAAGAAATCGTCATATTTTTATCTTCCTTTTTGTCGAACGTTCAACATTATGATGTGATTGACAATCCAATGTTTGTTGCTGATATACCAAAACTAAAAAATGGATTTAACTATACTAAAAACTTTAAAGGAAGTAAAGATTATATTTTAGTATCAGCTTGGGATAAAGAGGAAGCACAAAACAGTGTGAAATTACTTAGAATTAAAGATGGAAAAGTGATTCATAAATGGATTGTCGATATTGAAAAAAACAACAAAAAAATCATTCAAAATGTAAAGAATAATGATTTTAGGGTAATGAATAAAAAAACTTCTCGGATGCTTCACCCCTTTTTACAAAATGATGGTGCGCTTGTTTTTGGTGGGGAAGGAGTTAATATGATTGATAAAAATGCAAATTATGTTTGGTCGAATACAACAATTTGCCACCATTCAATTGAACGAAACTATGAAGGTGATTTTTGGATTTGCAGCTATAAATCAACGCATGAGAATGAGAAAAAATATGGTCTTAGAGACGATGCAATTCAAAAAATATCTAAAAAAAATGGAGAAATTCTTTTTGAAAAATCAATCTTTGAATTATTAATGGAAAACAGATATAACAGAGCTTTATTTTTTACTAACCCTGAAATTTCTACACATATTGAAAATTTAGATTACTCACATTTGAATGAAGTTCAACCTGTTGAAACAGATTCTAAATATTGGAAAAAGGGAGATGTCTTTGTAAGTCTTAGACATCCTAGTTTAGTTTTTTTATATCGACCTTCTACAAACAAAATAATTTGGTCTCAACAAGGTCCATGGATGAAACAGCACGATGTTGTTATTTTAAACGATCATCAAATAGCAATATTCGGCAACAACGTCATCGATGCAAAATATAAAGATGTAAAAAAACGACTTATCGATGGGAATAATATTCAATATATCTATGATTTTTCAACCAATAAAACTACAACAGCATTTACTGATTTTTTTAAAAAATCAAAAATTGGAACATTTACAGAAGGAAGATCACAAATCTTAAAAGATGGAAATATCTTAGTAGAAGAATCAAATCATGGTCGACTTTTATTCGGGAATGAAAAAAATGAAATCTGGACATTCGTAGATCGAGTAGATAAAAATCACCTTAGCTCTTTAAATTGGTGCCGATATATCACAGAAGATGAATTTAAAAAGTTTACCTTTATAAAAAAATAGAAGGTTAAATAATGCTATTGTATTTACATTTAAATAATTTTCTCCTTTACATTGGGCCTGGAATGGGAGCTGGAACAATCGCTGCAATAATTGGCGTTTTTACCTCAATTTTCCTTTCTATTATAGCTATCTTTTGGTATCCTTTGAAAAGGTTTATTCGTTTTATAAAAAATAAATTTAAACAATAATGGTTTCATTTTTATTCATACTCACTGGTTTTATTTCTGCAATATTATTTGACTTTTTACCTGTTCAACGATTTATTAAATCTATGTTTACATCTCAAAAAGAAGCTTTCATAGTGCTAGGAAGTAAAACAATAGAAGATAAAAAGAAACAAAAACTATTACTTTCTTCAGCGCTTAAAGTACTGATTGAAACAAGTAAATTAGCCCTTTTCTTTTTTATCGCACTTCTTCCCTATATTGGATTAATATACGTTGGTCCAGCATTTAAAGAAAAAGTAAATTTTTACAATGTGATGGTTTCATTTAAAGGTATCTTTATTTCATCCATTGTATTTTTACTGTATTATTTATTGAAAAAACAGTATGGAAGGTTCGGATTATAATTTTTTGTCGAAATTATTCCACCAAATTTCATTAGGATCTAAAGTTGTTTCTGAAATAAGTTTTGATATTGATCAGGCTATTTTCTCAAAGAAAAGGAATATAAATACACTCAAAGAAGGTCCTGTTTTTATTAGTGGATTGGCTAGAAGTGGCACAACTGCTCTATTAGAAACTTTAAATAAAAGTGATGAATTTATTTCTCTTACTTATTCTGATATGCCATTCATTTTGGCTCCTAATTTGAATAAAAAACTTTCATTCAATAATAAGAATTCTGAATTAAAAGAACGAGCACATAAAGACGGGATTTTGATAAATAATGAAAGTCCAGAAGCTCTTGATGAAGTGTTTTGGAAAGTCTTTTTAAACAATTCCTATATCAAAGAAGATCGCTTAGAAATCAATAAAATCTCTAAAGAAATTAGCTTAAAATTCGAAAAATACATCAATCAAATAACTTTAAAAAAGGGAGAATCAAAAAGGTATCTTTCCAAGAACAACAATTTAGTATTACGTTTTGACTCAATTTTGAAGCAATTTCCAATGGCTAAAATCATCATTCCTTTTAGAGATCCGCTTCAGCATGCTATTTCACTCTTAAATCAACATATTCATTTTTCTGAACTGCAAAAAAAAGATCCATTTTCATTGAAATATATGAATTGGTTGGGGCATCATGAATTTGGATTGAACCAAAAACCTTTTTATTTGGGTAACGATGAAATTTTTGAACGAATGTCTAATTATTCTAAAGTCGATATCAATTATTGGTTACTTTCTTGGTTAAATTATTACAAGTATATCTTAGAAAATTATTCTGATTCAGTTATCTTATTCTCGTATGAACGATTTTGTGAGAATCCGAATGAAGTGATGAATATATTATCTAAACAAATAAATTTAAATGACGTGAATTTTGAATTTAAACCTTTTAAAATAAAGATACGAACTCATTCTGATTTTAATCAAGATATCTATAATAATTGTTTAGATATCTATTCAAAATTGATCTAATTTTAAAATTTTTAAACCAAAAAAAAGACGAAGATAAATCTCCGTCTAAACATTTTAAAACTCTTTAAATTTCCTTAAAACTTCCAATTCATTGCGAAATCTCTACTTTTTGCAATTTCTGGTTGTAAGAATTTATCTTTTTCTACAAAAGGAACTACTTTTCTGTATTCAGAAACGATTTGTTCTACTCTTGGAGAAGATTTTAAAGGTCTTCTGAATTCGAACGCTTGTGTTGCATTTAAAAGCTCGATTGCTTGGATAGTATAACAGTTTTGAACCACTCTGTATAATTTTGTAGCAGCGTTTGCTCCCATAGATACGTGATCTTCTTGACCATTTGAAGAATCAATTGTATCGATACTTGCTGGTGAACATAATTGTTTGTTTTGACTAACGATAGATGCCGCTGTATATTGAGGAATCATAAACCCTGAATTCAATCCTGGATTGGCAACCAAAAATGCAGGTAAACCTCTTGTTCCTGAAATCAATTTATACATTCTTCTTTCTGAAATACTTCCTAATTCAGCCAAAGCAATTGACAAGAAATCCATCGAAATTGCTAATGGTTGACCGTGGAAATTGCCTGCTGAAACTACAATATCTTCATCTGGGAAAATAGTTGGGTTGTCTGTTACAGCATTAATTTCTCGTTCTACAATTTCTTTACAATAGTTAATTGCATCCAATGACGCTCCATGAACTTGAGGAATACATCTAAAAGAATAAGGATCTTGAACGTGTGCTTTTTCTTGAGCCGCAATTTCACTTCCAGATAATAAATCTCTCATGATTGCTGCAACTTCAATTTGTCCTTTTTGATTTCTAATTGCATTTACAGAAATACCAAATGGTTCCATTCTTCCATCGTATCCTTCCAAAGAAACTGCTGCAACTTGATTAAATTGATCGAATAATTTAGTTCCATTACTAACTGAATAGGAAGCGTAAGCGCTCATAAATTGAGTTCCGTTTAATAAAGCTAATCCTTCCTTTGAACGTAAAACAATAGGTAGTAAATTAAATTTTTCATTCATTAATTTACTCGCTATTTTTTCTCCATTTACATAAACTTCTCCTTCTCCTAAAAGTGGTAAAGATAAATGTGCTAGAGGCGCTAAATCTCCCGACGCTCCTAAGCTTCCTTGTTGGTAAACAACTGGAATGATATTATTATTGAAAAAGAAAACCAAACGTTCAACTGTCTCTACTTGAACTCCTGAATGTCCGTGAGACAATCCTAAAACTTTAAGTAAAATCATTCTTTTAACCAATTCTGATGGCACTTCCTCTCCTGTTCCGCAGGCATGAGAAAGAACTAAATTTGTCTGAAGTTGTTCTAAATCTTCAGTAGAAATAGCTGTGTTACATAATGAACCAAAACCAGTATTTACACCATAGATTAATTTTTCACTTCTTGCAACTTTTTCATCTAAGTAGGTTCTGCATTTTTGAATTACAGTTCTTGTTTCTGGTGATAATTCAATTTGATGGTTTTCTGCTAATATCGTATCGATTTCTACTAATGAAATCCATTTATTGTCAATTATTTTTTTCATTCTATATCTTTTTATTTCGTCATCATCATCGTGGGGACAGGATCGCGTTGTACGGACAGGTCGCGACCTGTCCCTAACGTAAATTTTATTTTAATTTTTCAATCAATTGATCAATTGTTACATCAAATTGTTCACCTGATTCCATATTTTTTAATTTGATAATTTGTTTTTCCATTTCTTCGTCACCGACAATTGCTACAAATTGAACTCCACGATCATTTGCGTATTTCATTTGCTTTTGCATTTTTGCTTTAGAAGGATATAACTCTGAATCGATTCCATTTTCTCTGCATTGACGAACCAATTTCATACAGTATGCTTGTTCGATTTCACCGAAATTCACGAACAATAATGAAAGTCCTAAATCTGTTTCCTTGGGAAATAAATCTAATTCTGTCAATACATCGTAAATTCTATCTGCTCCAAATGAAATCCCAACTCCTGACATTCCAGGCATTCCGAATAAACCTGTTAAATCATCGTAACGACCACCGCCACAAATGCTTCCCATGTTTACTCCATTTGCTTTCACTTCAAAAATAGCTCCTGTATAATAATTTAAACCTCTCGCTAAAGTAACGTCGAATTCTATTTTTGCATTTTTAACACCTAAATCTTTAACTTGATTTAAAACGAATTCTAATTCTTCGATACCTTTTAATCCAATTTCACTAGATGCTAAAATCTCTTTCATTTTAGCAATTGTTTCGTCGTTGTTACCTAATAAAGAAAATAAAGGCTGAATTTTAGTAATTGCACTTTCTGAAACTCCTTTTTCAAGTAATTCTTTTATTACTCCTTCCTCGCCTATTTTATCTAACTTATCAATTGCGACAGTAATATCAATCAATTTATCAGATTCACCGCTCACTTCAGCAATTCCAGATAAAATTTTACGATTATTTATTTTAACAGAAAAATCAGGAATTTTCAATGCACTTAAAACCTCATCAAATAATAAAACAAAATCGATTTCATAAATCAGTGAATCACTTCCTACAACGTCTGCATCGCACTGATAAAACTCTTGGTAACGACCGTGTTGAGGACGATCCGCTCTCCAAACTGGTTGAATTTGGTATCTTTTAAATGGAAAAGAAATGTCATTTTGGTGTTGAACTACAAATCGAGCAAAAGGAACTGTAAGATCATAACGAAGTGCTTTTTCAGCTAATGAATTAGCAAAACGTGGTAAATTACCTGCTTCTAATGCCTGTAGATCTGCTTTTTTCATTTTCTCTCCAGAATTTAAAATTCTAAAAATCAAACGATCACCTTCTTCTCCGTATTTTCCTAATAAGGTCTGAGACAATTCAAATGAAGGTGTTTCGATAGGTGAAAATCCGTACTTTTTGAAAATATTTCGAATTGTATCGAAAATGTATGTTCTTCTCGCTACTTCTAAGGGAAGAAAATCTCTAGTTCCTTTTGGAATGGAGGGTTTTTGAGCCATTTTAATGTGTTATTTTGATGGCAAAGATACAGTTTATTGTTGATTTTTTTTATTTAACACAGAGTTTTAAAAGGAGTACTGCACAGAGTATCACTGAGTTTCTTTTAAAAACAAAAATACCACGAAATCAAAACTCCGTGGTACTCTGTATAAACTCAAATAAACTCTGTGGTAAAACTACCAAATAGCATCTGGATAAGTACTTGGTAAAAATTGCATTTCTGTTAATATGTATCCTAAATTTTCTGAATGAACTCCTTGTTTTCCTCCTTTGATACTGAAATCATTCGTTGGAAGACTTAAATGAGCTAAATAGAAAATTTCATCCACTTTTAATTTGAACTCTTTTTGAATTTTGGCTAAATCAACTCCCATTCCGTTAGCTAAAATGGCTTTATCAACTTCACTTTCTAAAAAGAATTCGTGTGTGTATTTCCAAAATTTATTGATTGCAACTTGCGCTCTTTTTTTAGATTCTTCTGTTCCTTTTCCAAAACGCACCATCCATTCAGAACTACGTTTTAAGTGATAAGTAACTTCTTTAATCGTTTTATGAGCAAGACCTTTTAAAAAATCATCTTGTGAATTCATTAAATCTGTAAAGAAGTAAAAATGAAATACATCTGTGAAAAATTGACGCACCATTAAATGCGCGAAATCATCATTTGGTTGTTCCACTAAAATGACATTCAAAAATTCATTTTCTTTTCGTCTATAAGCAAAATCATCTCCAATTTTACCTTTTCCTTCTTGACGAGCTACTTCTTCATAAATAG
>CALPSU020000034.1 GCA_943326315.2 Chryseobacterium gleum | reverse complement strand
TTACAACAGAATAATTATCTAAATTAAAACAACAAATTCCCTTATTTGTGCTAATCCATAACTTTTTATCATCTGTAGAAAGAATACCGTAAATTACATTGTTTGGAAGGCCTTTTGATTTATTAAAAACTTCCACTTTTTTGGTGTTTATATTCCATTTTAACAACCCTGATCCAAAAGTTCCTAGCCAAAATTCATATTCACTTTTTTGATAAATTGAAGTGATGTAATCTTTCGAAAATTTTAAAATTTGTTCGTTGTTTTTAAAAGGTTTTATTAAAAGTTTACCTCCTTTTTGCACTAAAGTATTTAATCCTCCTGTACTTGTTGCAAACCAAATTTTACCTGAATTATCCTTAAAAACTAATCGACAAACACCTCCAGAAATTGTATTTTCTTTGTCTAAAATATTATTCTCAAAAAGAATGGTTTTTTTAGTGTCTAAATTTATTAAGATTGCGCCGCCACTTGTACTGAAAAAGTATAAATTTTCTTTCCAATGAACTATTGAATAAATTCTAGCATGGTTAATTGCATCAATGTCATTTAAAAATTTTGTTTTCTTAAAAGTGTAATTTTTTTTAGATGAAATCTTTAACTCATATAATCCATCTGATGTTCCAACTAGAATATAATTTTTATTAATGACATGTAAATAAAATGACATACATTCATCTACAGAAACTTTTGTTTTTTCAATATCTCTGTAAAAATGGTCAAATTTTCGGCTGGACCGATCGTATCTAGAAACCCCTCTATCCGTTCCAATAAATACAAAATTGGCATTTTTATCTTCACTAAAACTCCAAATACTAGAAGTTGGAACTCCATGTTCTAAATTTCCAGTTGGTCCAACTCCTAAAAACCCTTGTACCATTGGGTTAAAGCTGCTTAATCCTCTATCCGTTCCAATCCAATAATTGCCTTGTTTATCTTCAAAAAAAGAATTTGTTTTATTATTTAATAATGCATTCTTTTGAAAAATATCTTCCGAACTATTAAAAATATGTCCATCATTTTTAATCGTAAAAAGACCATTATTTATTGTTGCTAATAACCAATTTTTGTTTTTTGTGAGTAAAATATTAGTGATACCAATTGCACCATATTCTTTTATGAATTTTCTAAATTTTAAAGAAATTCTATTTGTCAATCTTGAATACTCATAAACCCCAAAATTTGTACAAATAAGTACCTTATCTTTTTCACAAGAAGTAATTTTTGTTATTGTTCCTTGAACACCTTTTTTATAAGGGATATTCAAAAATTTAAGTGACTTATGTTTAATGTTATAATGCAATAATCCTTTATCTTCGGTTGTTACAAAAAGTTCATTCTCGTTATCAAAGAACACGCCTTGTACTCTATGTGTCATTATTATAAAGGAATACGAAGTAAACTTTTCCGTTTTAGGATCAAACATTAATAATCCAGAAGTTAAAGAGGCAATCCAAATATTTCCTTTAGAATCAATGGATATATTTTCAATTTGAAGTGGAATATTCTTTATAAATGAGAAAGATATAAATTTTTCATTTTCAAAATCATACTTTAACAATCCATTCGTTGTTCCAAACCATAAATTTCCATCGCTAGTTTTTGCAGAACAACGAATATTTTCACTTTCAATTCCTTTGGTATTATCTGAATTAAAAATCTCAAAAACTTTTCCGTCGAATCGATTTAATCCTTCTTGCGTTCCAACCCAAAGTAAATTCGTGTTGTCTTGCAGTAGACAAGTAACTACACTTTGTGAAAGACCTTCATTAATTGAATAGTTGTTAAATCGGTAACTTGTCTGACTAAAAGAAAAGGTTGTAGTATAAACAAACAATAACAACAAAGAAAATAACTTCATAAAAATCAACTTTTTGAACGAATATTTATACTTCATTTTTATGCAAAGTTATTATTCTATTATTTAATTATCTATTTTAACTGTAAGAATCTTTAGTAATTCTTATATTAGCATTTCATACACTATTCTATGCGCAATAATAACGGGAAAAAATCTAATAAACTAAAACAAAGTCTTCTTCACACTATTCGTAAAACCTTTGAGAAACAACCGGATAAAGTATTGAGTCATAAACAAGTTTGTGATTTAGTAGATGCAAAAGAAGGCGCCCTTAGAACCTTAGTTTTTTCAGTTTTAAAAGACTTAGTAAAAGAAAGTTTCTTAAAAGCGATATCGTATGATACGTTTAAAATGAATAGCCAAGATAAATTGATATTAGAAGGTACTATTTCAATTGCTATGAAAGGCTTTGGATTTGTTACTGTTGCGCAAGAGAAAACAGATGTTTTTATTGCTCCGAATCATATTGGACAAGCACTAAATGGTGACCGTGTTAAAATTCAGGTTTTAAAATATGGCAAAAGCAGAATTGAAGGACAAGTAATTGAAGTAATAGAGCGAGAAAGAACGCAATTTGTTGGTACAATTCAAATGCATGAAAAATTTGCATTTTTGATTCCTGACAATGTTAAAATGAATACGGATATTTATATTCCAAAAGAAAAATTAAACGGAGCTAAGGATAAAGAAAAAGCCCTTGTTAAAATAACTGTTTGGCCAAAAACAGCAGGAAATCCTTACGGTGAAGTTGTTGAAGTTTTAGGTAGATCTGGGTCAACAAACGACATTGAAATGATTAGTATTCTATGTAATAATGGGATCGATTATAAATTTCCACCAGAAGTTTTAACGGAAGCTGAATCTGTTGGAATGGAATTAGACCCTGAGGAAATTAAAAACAGAAGAGATTTTAGAAATATTACTACGATAACTATTGACCCCGTTGATGCAAGAGATTTTGATGATGCATTATCGTTCCGTAAATTAGAAAATGGTCACTTCGAAATTGGAGTTCATATTGCGGATGTTAGTCATTATGTAACACCTGGATGTGCAATGGATGTTGAAGCATTAAAGCGTTCTAACTCTGTTTATTTAGTTGATAGAGTTGTTCCAATGTTGCCAGAACAATTGTCAAATATGGCTTGTTCTCTTCGTCCTCATGAAGATAAATATAGCTTTTCTTCCGTTTTTGAAATGGATGAAAGTGGAAAAGTATATTCGGAATGGTTTGGTAAAACTGTTATTCATTCAGATAGACGTTTTTCATATGAAGAAGCGCAAGAAATTATAGAAGGAGCTGAAGGAGATTTTAAAGAAGAAATTCACATTTTAGATGGAATTGCTAAAACTCTTAGAAAATATCGATTAAAAAATGGAGCGTTGAATATTGAATCCGAAGAAATGAGATTCAAGTTGGACCAAGAAGGTATGCCTATTGAGGTTATAATAAAAACTTCTAAAGATGCGCACAAATTAGTGGAAGAGTTTATGCTTTTAGCAAATAGAAAAGTAGCGGAATTTATCGGAAAATCAAAAAAAGGTAAAGATCCAATTCCATTTGTATATCGATGTCATGATAAACCTGACATTACTAAAATCGGCTTATTTAGTGTATTTATTGATAAATTTGGATATAAATTAGATTTCACTAGCCCAGATGAAATATCGAAAAGTATCAATAAATTATTAGATGATATTCGGTTAAATAATGAATACTCTTTGATACAAACAATGGCGATTCGTTCGATGGCAAAGGCAACTTACGAAACCACCAATATTGGTCATTATGGTTTAGCTTTTGAAAACTATACTCACTTTACTTCTCCGATTCGTCGTTATGCAGATTTAGTTGTTCATAGAATTGTATATGAAGAATTGACTACTCAAAAACATCGTTACGGAAAAGAATTAGATGAAGTCTGTAAACGTATTTCGAGAATGGAACGTAAAGCGGTAGATGCTGAAAGAGAATCTACTAAATATTTCCAAGTATTATTTGTTCAAGATAAAATTGGAGAAGAGTTTAATGGAACCGTTTCCGGAATTGCTGAGTTTGGTTTATTTGTAAAAATGGATGAAAATCAATGTGAAGGAATGGTAGCAATGAACGATATTCCTGGTGATCGATTCTCTTTTGATCAAAATAAATTTAGAATAGTTGGCGCTAATTCAGGAAGAGAATACAATTTTGGAGACAAAGTACGTGTTCGAATTTACGAAGTACATTTAGCAAAACGTCAGATAGATTTAGAGTTGATTGTAGAGTAGTAAAAAATGACACAAGATTCTAATTCACAAATTTGGAAAGGAAAATTTTCTTATAATCCTGAAGAATATGGGGTTGTAGAAGATGTTGCCTTCGAATTATATGTAAATTTAATAGAGGGGAAATTTATCGGGAAAATTTACGATGAAGAATTTAGAGCATTGTGTGATCAACTAGCATCCGTAGAAGGTTTTATTGAAGGAGACAGAATTCATTTTGTTGTTACTTATCCTATTTCTTATTCGATGGATGAAAATGACCAAGTTCAAATTGATCCATCCAAAAAAGGACACGATGTTATATACAATGGTTTTTTAAACACAACCCGAAATATCTGGGAGGGAGAATGGGAAATATTGGAAGAAGAACCTATTGAAGGATCAGACGATGTTTATCAGTTTCATTCTACTGGAGGATGGGAAATGTCTGGTAAAATAGACTGATTTTATTTCAAAAATAAATTAAAATTAAAATAGTTACTAGCTTGTTTCTAAAAAATATCATCTTTTTTTAGCAACTTTACATGCAAATATTGATCCCTGTGGAAAACGTTATTGAATTAAAAAAAGTAAAAGTCTACCAACATAACACGATTGTTCTTGAAGATGTAAATTTCGAATTAGGCGAAAGTGAATTTGTATACTTAATTGGTAAAACAGGAAGTGGTAAAAGTACTTTACTTAAAACTTTATATGGAGAAATGCTTCTTGCAGAGGGCGAAGGATCTGTTGCAGGATTTAATTTAAAAACCCTTACGAAAAAAGAAATTCCAATGTTACGCCGTAAAATAGGAGTTGTCTTTCAAGACTTCCAATTACTTACAGACCGTACCGTTTTGAAAAATTTATTTTTCGTTATGGGCGCTACAGGATGGACGGATAAAGCTTTAATGCAAAAAAGAGCTACTGAAGTTTTACAATTAGTAGGCTTAGAAAAAAAGATTAATTCGATGTCGTATGCTTTATCTGGAGGTGAACAACAACGTTTATCTATTGCTAGAGCATTATTAAATAGACCTGCATTAATTTTGGCAGATGAACCAACAGGAAATTTAGACCCTGAAACATCGCAAGAAATTATGCACTTGTTAATTGCCGTAGCACAAGAAGAAAAGTCTGCAGTATTTATGGCAACACATGACATGACAATGGTTGAAAAATATCCAGGACGTGTTGTAAGAGTAGAAAACCAACAGTTAAAAGAGGTGAATACGATTAATCGTTTTAACCCATTCCAACAGTTTAATCCTACAACAGATTAAGCAAACTGAAATTCATCTGCGTTGTCTTCCAACATAGAAAGAATATCTAAAATTTCTTGTAAATCGTAGGTTGAAACCAATTTCAAACGGTGCTCTTTGAAATGTGCAATCCCTTTGAAATAATTAGTGTAGTGGCGTTTCATTTCATTAATTCCTAACCCTTCACCCTTCCAGTTTACACTCATTTCTAAATGGTCTCTAGTAGCTTGGACTCTTTCTCTAACTCCTGGTGCTGCTAAATGTTCTCCTGTTTTCATAAAGTGTTTTACTTCATTAAAAAACCACGGATAACCAATACTTGCTCTTCCGATCATAATACCGTCAACGCCGTATTTATTTCTATATTCTAGAGCCTTTTCAGGTGATGTAATGTCTCCGTTTCCAAATATAGGAATGTGCATTCTCGGATTGTTTTTCACTTCTCCGATTAAAGTCCAATCCGCTTCCCCTTTGTATAATTGTTGACGTGTTCTACCGTGAATTGAAATCGCCTCTACTCCAACATCTTGCAAACGTTCGGAAGTATCAACTACAAATTTTGATTTATCATCCCAACCCAAACGCGTTTTGATGGTAACTGGTAAGTTCGTTGCTTTTACAATTTCATCCGTCATTCGAATCAACTTTGGAATATCTTGTAACATCCCTGCTCCTGCTCCTTTACAGGTAACTTTCTTTACAGGACAACCAAAATTAATATCAATAATATCTGGATTTGTTTTTTCAATGATTTCAGCAGCAGTTCGCATACTGTCAATATCGTAACCAAAAATTTGAATTCCAACCGGACGTTCATATTCATAAATATCCAATTTCTGAACGCTTTTCGCAGCATCACGAATCAATCCTTCCGAAGAAATAAACTCAGTATACATCAAATCGGCACCGTGTTTTTTACACAACGCACGAAAAGGTGGATCACTTACATCCTCCATCGGAGCAAGTAAAAGAGGAAATTCCCCTAATTCAATATTTCTGATTTTAACCATTTGTAGTGCAAAGATAGGGGATTTTTAATTACCACTATGTAAAAACACTTCCGCAGGAATACCAAAAAATGTTTTTAATTTCTGTGCCATTTTCAATGTAATTTCTCTCTTTCCTGAAAGTATTGCTGAAACGTGGCCTTTACTCCCTATAATCGGCTCTAAATCTTTTGATTTTAAACCCAATTCTTGCATTTTTATTTTAATTACTTCCAATACATTTAGCGATGGTAATACAATACTTTTATCGTCATAATCTTTAATTAAAAGGATTAATAATTCTAATTCTTCGCTTTCTAAGCTACCAGGTTCGGCATTAAAAATTTCTATCATTCTAGCTCCCGCTTTCTGATAATCTTCTTTCGATTTTAAAATTTTCAAATTCATTTTTTTAGGATTAAGAAAGTAATATTTTTGTGTCAAATTCTATAGTCTCAACATTTATTTTATCATATTCAGTATGTGTTCCAAACCAAATTACATAGCAAGCCATTTGAACAAAATTTATTGAAATAACCAATCTAAACTCATTTCCTTTTATATTGAAAACAACTCTACTCTTATTTACAATACTTGCATTTCCATATGTTAATTTCAATTCATTGAAGTTTTTAAAATTTACTTTTGAGAATTCTGAATGCCAAATCAATAGTTGGGTTTGTGCTTTAGGGTATTTTTCAACGTAATAAAGTATTGTTTTCTTCAAAAGAACTTTCATCGGTTAAAGGTATTAAAAAAGTTTTCAATTTGCAAACTTTTAGTTAGTGATTTTAAACTTACTTTACTAAATATAGTGAAATATAATACCTGAAACGTAACAATTAACCTTAAAATTCTTCCTTTTTATCCTTCTCAGATTCTTCTTTCCACTTCTTTAAAGTGTTTCCAATTTTTGGGACTGAGTTAAATCGAAGTTCTTTCTTCTTCTTTTTGGGTTCTTCAATAATCTCTTCTTTCTTAGTATTACCAAATTCTATTTGTAATTCTTCTTTTGGAGCTTTTACTTGTTGCTGTGTTTTAACGGTTGTATCATTTTTAAACATTCCAAATTCGGATTTAAAAATTGATTTAGCTTCGCTTTTTGCTGCTTCACGGTTCGCTTTTGCTTGCTCTTTTTTTGCAGTTTGATCCCATTCAATTGTAGGATTTGATCCATTACCATACATTTTTAAGAATACTTTTATTCCTTGATTATCGTCTTGAACCTCTCCAAATTCTTCCTCCGTTTTAGATTTTCTTATTTGTCGTAAATTGAATGAAAAATGGTAATCAATTACATCCTCAAAACTATGCTTTCCATATAATTCAATATCAATTGCATTTGATTTTATTAGCATAGAAGGAATTTCAACCTGACCGTTTTTAATGATTAATGTATTTTCAAACTCTTCGAATTTTAAATCCAATAGGTTTTTTTCGAATTCTAAAATGTTACTTTTCTTTAGTAATAATCGTGTTGGGGTAGATTTTAAACTTTGAGATATTTGCTTTAAAGTTGAAACATTTTTCAGTTTCCCATCGCTTATTTTTAATCGTACTAATGCTTTAATTGCATTTTTATTTACACCATTTTCTAAATCAAAGGACGATTTAAAATCTAATATTATATGTGCTTTTCCAGAAATATTTTCTTCTGTAATATCTGTTTGATCAAAATTATTCCATTCTCTAAACAACGATTTAAATTCAATATTATCTGAAGATAACTGCGTTGTGATTGTGAAAATTTCAGGTAATTTTTCTTCAATCAATAAATCTCCTTTTACATCTGCATTTGCATTTTGAACAGTCAATCCTAAAAATTCTAAGGCATTTTCTTTTACATTTAAATTTCCTTTGAATTTTTTAAATCGATGATTTTCGTATTTAATTTCTCCTGCATTTAATGAAATACTTGCAAGAATATCATTTGGTAAAATCCAATTTTTACCATCTTCTATTTGTTCTTGTTTTGTTTCAATACTCAAATCTTGAATGTCCAAAAAATCACTTTTTATACTTACATCTGCTTCCAGTTTATTTTCTTTTTTTAAGTATCCTATGATATTATTAAAAACTCCGTTTATTTTAATATCAGAATTTCCAACATTCATTGAAATTGCATCCAAACCAACTTCATTTTCTCTTAAATAAATTGAGCCATTTAAACTATTGAAAAATCGTTTATCTTGTTTTAGTTTTAATCCAACATTATTTAAGGAAATATCCCCTTCACATTTTTGAATGTTGAAATGAATTTCTTGATTAACATCTTTGCTTTCTTGAATATTAAATTCGCTGTTTACATCTATATTACCGATAATAGAATCTATTTCTGGATTTGGAAATAATCTCTGAGCAATACTTAAGTCAATGTTACCTTTAGCTTTTCCGGTATAAATAGGTGCGTCAAAATTGGTTAATTCAACATCTCCTGAAAAAGGTCCTCCTGCTGTTAAAAAAGAAATGTTCGATAATCGTAAATATTCATTCTCTTTTCCTCCTTCATTCGAATATTTACCATTTAAATTGATGTTATTTAATTTTAATCCTTTTGCAGGTTCAATTAATGATCCATCTTTTATCCCAAAATCACAGTTTACATTGGTATTTTCATCATCGCCAACTATAGTGACATTAAAATGAACTTTCCCTGAACCGTCCATTTTTTTAACATCCTCTATCGAATTGTGTGAGATATTATTCACTACATCTTTAAGTTCTAAATTATTAGCATGTATTCTAAAATTTATTTTTTCATCGACTACTTTTCCATTTATATTGAAAGGGAGATTTGCAATATATAAAAGTGCGTTTGAAATCTCAAAAGTGTTTGTGGATTGATTTACTAATATATTTAAATCAAAATAAGCTGGTTTATTTGAAATTAAACTCACGCTTCCACTTTTTGCCTGTTTTACAAACAAATTACTCTTACTATGTAGTGTAAATTCTTTTTCTGAAAAAGCACCTTCTAAATCTAGATTAGTTAAAAATGTTGCATAATAATGTCCTGTTTCTTCATTGTTGAATGAAAATCTTATTTTTTCAAAAGCAACTTGATCTAACGTGAGATTAAATTTTGTATTGGATGTGTCTTTCCTGTCTTTTAAAATGTCATAATTAGTTACACCTTTCGAATTGATTTTTAAATTGATCGTTCCAGGAGAAATATCAATTGCTTTTACATTGTATTTTTCGTTCCAAATGTCCATTGGATTAAATTTTAATCGAATCCTATCTGAATATAAAAGAGTATCTTTTTCTGTAGAATTTTTATAAGAATCTTGAATAAAAACCTGATTGAAATCAACCGATAAATTTGGGAATGAACCCCAAAAAGCAAGATCTACTTTTGCTACTTTTACTTTCGCTTTTAAATGAACATTTACTTCCGAAATTACATAGCCACAAATCTCATCTTTGAAGAAATATAATCCTCCGGTAATGAGTAAAAAAATACCCAATACAATTGCTGAAAACCAAATCCCAATTTTTAGTATTTTCTTTTTGACCATGTCTGTAAAAATAAAGGAATCAAAGGCTAAGAGGTGTTATTATATGTTAAACTTATGAACGAATAAAAGTGAACTAAATTGCTTTCAAAAGAAGATATTATTAAAAGGTTCTAAACAATTATCGCAACTTTTAAACAAATTGAGCGAATTATATTTATAAATTTTAAATTTGTTAAAACAATTTAGAAATGATTCCAAGAATTCAATACAAGATAATTAAGCAAAAAATTGCATCCAATAAATTACTCCTTTTGACTGGTCCAAGAGAAGTTGGTAAGCAGACAATTGTACAAGAAATTCTTGTTGCCGCTGGTTATGCTTTCATGGAATTGAATGGGCAAAAGAGAGTTACTAAAAAAATGTTCGAATCTGTAAACGAAGAATCGTTGAAAGAATCGTTTGGTCAGAATCGTTATGTTGTAATTCACGAAGCTCAATACATAGATAAATTACAAGATATAATCGAAGTATTACTCTCAAGCGATTGGAACATAACTTTAATTTTAACTTGTTCTTACGAACCCGTAATGGATGAATTATTGAGAGAAGTTTTACAATTGCAAGGTTTGGAAGTGCAATTAATGCCGCCTTCTTTTTATGAATTAGCACAACACAATGGTTTACCAGTTGAAGAAAGTTTGTTAGAACAACGGTTGATTTATGGAAATTATCCTTCTGTAGTTTCCAATTTAGAAAAAGCAAAACCGAAGTTAAGAGAATTAGTTGACCAAGTAATATTTACCAATTTAGGAGTTACAGACAGAATTAATAAAGGAAAAAAATTAATGCACATGCTTCAGTTGTTGGCTTTTGAAGTGGGTGATGCAATTTCATACAACGATATCGGAGATAGATGTGGATTAGACAATGAAACGGTTGAACGTTATATTGATTTATTAGAAAAATCTTTTGTATTAATTAAACTTCCTTCATATTTCAATAACCACCGTTATGAATTAAAGAAAAGTCATTGTATCTATTTTGTAGACAACGGAATTAGAAATGTTTTAATAAATAATTTCAATCCTATGAGTTTAAGAAATGATTGGGATAAGATTTGGAAAAATTGGTTGATTTCAGAACGAATAAAATGGAACCGATTAAATAATAAAGAGGTAGAATACTATTTCTGGAAAACACATACTAAACAAATTATGGACTACATCGAAGTTGAAAATGGTTCGGTTAGCGCCTACAAAACATCTTGGGAAAAACGTAAAAAAATGAAGTTCCCAGCAAGTTTCGCAGAAGCGTATCCTTTTTCTAAATCGTTCGCTTTAAATCGCTCTACGTATTGGGGGTTTTTGACGAAGAAGTAACTAGGTGTTGGGAATTGGGTGTTGGGTTTTAGGTCTGTGTAGATTAAAATATATATAAAATGGAAACAACAAAAGAATTTATATTTGAGAGAGAAGTGAATGCTCCGATTGAGTTATTATTTAACGTTTGGACAAAAGCAGAACACTTGGAAAAATGGTTTGGACCAGCTGGTTTTCAAATTATGGTTCCTAAATTGGAATTAATCCCTGGAGGAACTTTACATTATTGTATGAAAGCACTTACAGGGTATGAAATGTGGGGGAAATTTGTTTACCAAGAAATTATTCCAAACGAAAAACTTCAATTTGTTACTTCATTTTCAAATGCAGAGGAAGGATTTACCCGTCATCCAATGAGCGAAACTTGGCCAATTGAAGTTTTAAGTACCGTTTATTTTAAGGAAGAAAATGGTAAAACAATGTTAAGAATGACAGCTACACCAATTAATGCAACAGATGAAGAATGTAGAACATTTGCATCCAGTTATGACGCAATGACAATGGGCTGGAATGGAACGTTTGCACAATTAGAAACGTACCTTATTTCAATTCAGTAAATCTTAAAAACATGATATTATTGGAATCAAATCCAATAATATCATAATATTTTCGGAATCAAATCCAATAATATCATAATTATTTTGGATTTGAAAGAAAAACACTCTATTTTTGGAGAAGTATAATTTCAAAAATATGATAGAAAGAGAGATAGAAAAACAAATCGAAAATCGTTTATTTAAAGGTAAAGCTATTTTAGTATTTGGTCCTCGGCAAGTTGGAAAGACAACTTCTATTCATTCTATTCTTGAAAAAAACAATCAAAAATGTTTATTCTTAAATGGAGATGAAGCAGACGTTAGAGAATCTTTAGAAAATACAACTTCAACCAATTTATCATTACTATTTGGGGAGCATAAAATTGTATTTATTGATGAAGCTCAACGAATTAATGGTATCGGAATAACGTTAAAATTAATAACGGACGTATTAAAAGATGTGCAAGTAATTGCAACAGGCTCATCAGCATTTGATTTAGCCAACGAAACACAAGAACCACTGACGGGAAGGAAATATGAATTTCAAATGTTACCTATTTCATTCCAAGAAATGGTCACTAATAATGGTTTATTAGAGGAGAAAAGATTATTAGAACAACGTATGATTTATGGGTATTATCCAGAAATTGTTGTGAAACCAAACGATGCGGCAGAAAATTTGAAATTGCTTTCAAATAGTTATTTATACAAAGATTTACTCAATTTAGAACAAATTAAAAAACCTGCTCTTTTAGGTAAAATATTAAAAGCTTTAGCACTACAAGTTGGTAGTGAAGTTTCTTATAATGAGATTAGCAAGTTGGTTAATGGAGATTTTCATACCGTAGAAAAATACATTGATTTACTCGAAAAAGCGTTTGTTATTTTTACACTTCCAGCTTATAGCAGAAATGTTAGAAATGAGATTAAAAAAGGTCGAAAAATCTATTTTTATGACAACGGGGTTCGAAATGCAATTATCAATAATTTCAATCCTTTAAGTTCACGATCGGATACTGGTGCTTTATGGGAAAATTTCCTAATCAGTGAACGAATGAAATATTTAAATTCTAATAAATTAGAGGCTTGGAAATATTTTTGGAGAACGACAGC
>CALPSU020000033.1 GCA_943326315.2 Chryseobacterium gleum | reverse complement strand
ATAGGTATAATTCGCGTCTAATTCTGTAAACCAAATGGATTGAAATGACTTTTTTATTTCAATTCGAGATTCTACTCCAAACGTATTTACTTTACCAATATTTTGCATCGACCAAACAAATAAGTTTTTGGTTGGTATCGCTAAAATTTGATTGGTTACTTGATTGGCAAATCCATTTACAACAATCTCAACATCTAACTTTTTTTGAATGGGATTCGTTGAAAATCCGAGAGAAAATTGATTTGCTTCTTCAGGCTTTAATTTCACATTCCCTACTCCATTGTAATACAACTCATTGAAAGATGGCATTCTAAAAGAATTTCTATACCAGCCTTTTAACTTCCATTTCCAAGATCCAAATTCTGTTTTTTCAATCGCTAAAAAAGGATTCACTTTAAAACGATTCGCAGCTCTTTCTCCTGAATTGTTATCTTCCAATACTTGTTGAGTAGAAATTTGAACTTCAGTCGTCCAATTGGTTCGATTAAAATTAAATCCTATTAATCCAAAAGAATGCAATCTCTTAGGGACATTTGAATTGATAGTATTAAACGATAAATCACTATATCTACTTTCTACTCCTCCAAATAATATTGACTTCTCCCCTATTCCTCTTTGAAAAGAAACTCCTAGTTGAGAAGAATTATTTTTATAAATACTAGAAATTCCTCCAGTATTATTTAGAAAAAATAGATCTTCGTAATGTAACCAATCATTATTATATGTGCCGAAAAAACGGTAATATATAGATTTAATATGGTGTGTGAAATCTAAATTAATTGAATTAGATTGAGTAGATAAACGTTGATTCGCCATTGTGTTATATAAAATTACCGCTCCTGGCAAACCTTGATCAGCACCGTTCATTTTGTAATTGAAACGAAATCTGGCATCATTCTTAAATTTATTTCCGAAAGAAAATCCAGAATACCAATCTTTCAAGTCGTTATTCTTTCTAATTCCTTCGTAAATCATATTACCATTTCTCAATGAATAATCATAATTTCCATTTGCTTGACGATATTTCCCAAACACGCTAAAAAACTTATTTTTACTGCTGAATTTTGCAGAAAGATAATTATCAATCTCACCAAAAGAACCAGCTCTTGAAGTAGCCCTCACTTTAAATGATTCATTCGAAAAATTATTCTCAAAAGTATGAATAGAAACTACACTTCCATTCATATAAGAAGATGCTGGTAAAAGAAAACCATTTCTACCTCCTGAACTAAGAGATACAGACTCTACATTGTCAGTTTGAACTTGTCCTAAATTAATTTGACCTGTCTGAGTATTGGACAATGAAAACCCATCCACCACAAAAGTAGTATGTTGACTTCCCATGCCTCTTACTGAAATTGTTTTCATACCGCCCAAGCCTCCATAATTCTTGATTGAAACACCTGCAAATCTTTGAAGTATTACACCTACATCTTCCGGTTGAGAAAGTAAAATTTGATCCCGAGAAAGACTTTGAGATGTAAAATCTAAGGTTTTCATTTTGATGTTTTCATAAGAAGAAACATTCACTTCTGACAATGTCATAGTTGTATCTTGTCCGTATCCTAGCATACAGAAAAAGAACACGTTAAAAACTATTACCAGAAGTGAATGTTGTTTTATCATTTATTTGATTTGTTTTTTAACATTTGTAGAGATAGGTCGCGACCTGTCTCTACGCACGACCTGTCTCTACAGAATATTCAAAATCATTTCACCATTTTACGAACCAATGTTGCATTTTCATTTGAAATCTTAACTGTATAAGATCCAGATGCTAATTCAGAAACATTGATTTCAGATAACTCTGAATGATTTTGAGACATCAATAATTTACCACTTAAATCAAATAATTCTAACAATCCATCTGAACCTTTAATAGTTAACTTATCGGACATTGGATTTGGATAAATTGAAATTGTTCTCAATTCTTTACGATCAATTCCAGCCAAAGATTTAATGGATAAATTATCGATTGCAAAATAAGATGGTGTATTCATACCATAAGTACCATTATCTGAAGATTCAAATCTAAATGACAAAGTATAAATCGAAATATTATTAAAAGGTATAGCTAAATTTTTCCATGTATTTACGATATAGTCATCCGAACTATTTGCAAAACGAAAATCAGCTAAATAAAATACCGTTGAATCTAATTTCTCTCCTTGGGAATTATTCGCAATTATCCAAACTCTAAAATAGTCATCTCCATTTGTTCCATCGGGATTACCGTTTGCATCGTTTACAGATCCAAATTTTTTTCCCGAAAAATCACCATCTCTCATTGATAATGCAGCATATGTTGTATTTGTAATCTTTAAAGAATCTAATCCATAACCGTGCAAATTAATTGTTGTATCTGGATAGTAAACTGCATAATTACCTGAATTATAACCAGAACCAGTAATTGCGCTATACTGATTGGTATAGCCAGATGTTGTAATATCCGTTAGATTTGAAACTGCAAAACCTTTTTCCATAAACCCTCCATATAATAAATTATACTTGCGAGGAAAAACTACTGTATTCTCAATAATCGGATCAGAACTAATTGAACCATTATCATAAGAGTTTGGTAATAAATTAAAACTTTCAAACCCAATAGTCTGTTGGGCATTCAGCGAAAACGCTGTTAATACTGTAATCACAGAAAAATAAATTTTCTTCATAACTTTTAGTTATTAATTAAATAAAATAAATAAAAATGAAGAATTCAGTCCAAGCTAGAAAAAGCTTTGCACCTAGGAATACAGAAGTATATCCGACTTTTATCTGAAGTCTTCAAACATAAAAAATAAACCTTGGCAGGTATTCTGACTCTCACCAACTCGAAATCGTCTTCCCAATAGAAATATACTATCAGTGACATATTGAAATCGATTTAACAGTGATTACAGCTGCAGACACAGTTTCGGATTTACACCGAATTCCCTTTTATTCCACGCAGTGGTACCATAAATCTTAGACAAAGATAACCTATTAAAAAAATTATCACTTAAAATTTTCATTCTTTAAATATTTTTTATAAATTTATATTAAGGCGTTACATTAAAACTTTGAGTTATGAAAGCGAAAAACATACAAAAAGTCAATGAAGCAATTTACGTTTTAAGAAACTTTATTGACCTAAGTTCTGAATTACTTCCCTATTTAGCACAATTAAAGTATTCTAAAAATCAAACACAGGAAGACATTCTTGATCAAGAAAGAATTATTGATGTATTTAAAAATTATAATTTTGATAAAAACATCTCATTTTTATTAATTCATTCTGCAATTTTAGACACTATAGAAAAATCTTTCAATTTCATAATTGACGGTAAGCACTCTAGAGATTCATCTAAAAAACAATTATTAGAATTTAGAAAAGAGCATTATAGATTAAAAAATAATTGGAATTTAATTGATTCAAATTAATGCTTTACCTACTTTCGTTTCATGAAAACAACGAAAGATCCTGGCTTAGGCTCTAAATTTCAAAATCCAATTCACAGAATGATGAATCCCAATGGGGAGTATAATATTGTGAGAAAAGGAGGGTTAAATGGTCTGCAAGATTTTTATAAATTTCTATTAGAAACTAAATGGTATTGGTTTTTAGTATTTATCACTTCATTTTATCTTTTTATAAATTTGATTTTCACAAGTTTATACCTCATCATTGGTATCGATCAATTAAAATTTGAGGTAAATGGACAATCTGATTTTTTTAATGCTTTTTTCTTTTCTGCTCAAACTTTTACTACTGTGGGTTATGGTGCAATTTCACCAAATGGAAAAGCTTCTGATATCCTTTCGATGATTGAAGCCTTTATCGGTTTATTGAGTTTTGCTTTAGCAACTGGTCTCCTTTATGGTCGTTTTTCTAAACCTTCTCTTAAAATAGCGTTCTCTAAAAACCTACTAATCACTCCATATGAAGATGGAAATGCTTTGATGTTCAAAATTGTAAATCTTAGAAATAATGTATTGTTAAACACTAAGGTTTCCACTTTAATAATACTTGATAAAGGGTCTGGATTTGAAGAATTTAACAAAGATTACTTTGCGTTAACTTTAGAAACTGATAATGTTAAATTCTTTCCTTTAACTTGGACATTAGTTCATAAAATTGATGAAAATTCTCCTGTATTTGGCCTTAATCTAAGTGAATTAAAACGAAGAAATGTGGAGGTCATTGTGATGGTAGAAACATTTGATGAAACTTTCGCTCAAGAAATTATTCAAAAACACTCCTATGCTCAAGATCAATGGATTGAAGGCATGAAATTCGATCGAAATTTTAGGATGGATAAAGATGGTAAAGTAACACTTCATATAAATGAATTGGATAATATTTCTCCTATATAACATTTGTTTTTTCAACATTACTTAACTGATAAATTGTATTTTTGTAAAATGACAATCAATGAAGTAGACACAACAATCGAACTTCCAATAATGGAATATTTCTATACCATTCAAGGCGAAGGATTTTATTCAGGAAGAGCCGCGTTCTTTATACGAACGGCAGGTTGTGATGTTGGTTGTGTTTGGTGTGATGTGAAAGAAAGTTGGGAAGCTGATAAACATCCAATTCTAACAATCGATTTTTTAATTGATGAAATAAAAAAAACAAACACAAATTTAGTTGTAATTACTGGAGGAGAACCTGCAATGTATAATTTAACTACAATAATAAATCGACTTAAAGAATTAAATATTGAGGTTGCTATTGAGACTTCAGGTTGTTATCCATTATCAGGAGATGTAGATTGGTATTGCTTCTCTCCGAAAAAATTCAAGGCTCCAGTTGATGAAGCTTATGTAAAAGCATCCGAATTAAAAGTTGTTATTAGTCACTCATCCGATTTTGAATGGGCTGAAAGTCATGCTCAAAAAATCAATTCTAATTGTAAATTATATCTTCAGCCTGAATGGTCAAAACAGGAACGATTTTTGCCTGAAATTATCGAATATGTAAAAAATAATCCTTCGTGGTCTATTTCATTGCAGACACACAAATTTATGGATATTCCTTGATTTTTTCTTTTTCGAAACATTTTGGATAAACATTCCGTAACTAAAATTATTATCTATAAACTCTGATTATTATGAAGCATGTATTAATTATCCTTCAAATATTATTTTTTTCAACTATTGGAATAACACAAAATCAATATTCTATAACGAGTAAAAAGGCAATCAGTCTTTTTGAAGAAGCTATGTCTATAGCAAATACAAGAAGTGAAATTACGGGACAATTAAAATACCAAGAAGGTATAGAAATTCTAAACAAAGCTTTGGAAAAAGAACCTAAATTTTGGGAAGCTCATTGTGCAATTGGAGACATGGATATGGAAATTGGTAAATACAAAGAATCTATAACCCATTATGAAGCTGCAATTGCTATTAATCCAAATCATAGTGCAACAGGATATACTTTTTTTAATTTAGCAAATGCTCAACAATTAAATGGCGAATACGATGCTGCTATAAAAAATTATGATTTCTATATGTCTTTTAGAAATGCAAACCCTGATATGGTAGGTCAAGCTTCCAAAATGAGAGAAGTTTGTGTTTTCTCTTCGGAATCGTTAAAACATCCTTCTAATTTCAAACCAATTAATATTGGACCTGGCATTAATACAAAAGATCCTGAATACTTCCCTACTATTACTGTCGATGGTAAAACTATTTTATTTACAAGAGAATTAAAAAATCCTCAATACCCAACAAGAAGAGGTCAAGAAGATTTCTTTATTTCTCAATTAACAGCACAAAATCATTGGGGAAATTCTATTCCTATGCCTAATAATATTAATACCCCTATGAATGAAGGAGCACCTTCTATTGGTGCGGATGGAAGAACTTTAGTTTTTGTTGCTTGTTCAGATCAATCAGGTGATATTAATTATGGTGAAAATAGAACTGGGCAAGGAAGTTGTGATATCTTTTTAACTAAAAAAGTTGGTGCTCACTGGACAATGCCTCAAAATTTACCCGGTAAAGTGAATTCTCAAAGTTGGGAATCGCAACCATCTCTTTCTGCGGATGGAAAAACAATGTATTACATAAGAAGAGTTAGCAAAAAAGGAGAAACTCCAAATTCAGATATATTTGTAACTAAATTAATGTCGGACGGTATTTCTTGGGGAATTCCTGTAAGATTACCAATGAATATTAATTCTCCTTATGAGGAAGAATCTGTATTAATTCATCCAGATGGAAAAACATTATATTTTGCTTCTAAAGGTCATATTGGATTAGGTGGGTCTGACTTATACGTTACTAGAATGAAACCAGACGGATCTTGGAGCAACCCTGAAAACTTAGGTTATCCTATAAATACAAAAGCTGATGAAAATTCATTAATGGTATCTCCTGATGGAGAAATAGGCTTCTTTGCTTCTGATCGTGAAGGTGGTTATGGTGATTTAGATATTTATTATTTCGAAATGCCTGAAAATATGAGGCCTACAAAAACTTTATACTTTGAAGGAAAAGTATTTGATAAAACTACGAAACGTCCACTAGCCGGAAAATTCCAATTAATAGATTTAAAGACTGGAAAAGAGGTTATTTACTCTGAAGCAGATGCAGTTACTGGTGAATTTATGGTTTCGCTTCCAGTAAATTGTGACTATGCATTGAATGTTTCTTTTCCTGACTACAATTTCTTTTCGCAAAACTTTAACATGACAAGTCCAGAAGGAATGGAAGCGATTCATATGGATGTACCAATGACTCCAATCACTAGCGATGCTCCTACAATTTTGAAAAATGTATTCTTTGATCTAGGTAAAGCAACATTACGATCTGAATCATTTATTGAACTGAATAAATTACGTGACTTTTTAGTAGCAAATCCAACGATTAAAATTGAATTAGGAGGTCATACTGATACAAGAGGTGATGCAGCTGAAAATCAAACTTTATCTACGGATCGTGCGAAATCTGTTTACAATTATTTAATTAGTCAAACAATTGTTGCAGATAGACTATCTTTCAAAGGGTATGGAGAAACAATCAACATACATACCGATGTAGATATCGCTAAATTAGGAACCGAAAAAGAAAAAGAATCTGCACACCAAGAAAATCGTCGTACAGAATACAAAATCATTAAATAACTATGCATTTTATTCGTCTTGTTCGCCCATTAAATTTATTGATTATTGCTTTTACAATGTATAGTACTAGAATGTTTCTATACATCTATGAGCAAACTTTTACGATTCAATTATTTCAAAAAGGAAATGAAGAACTTGATTTTTTCTTGTTAGTATTTTCTACACTCTTAATTGCTGCAGGAGGAAATATTATTAATGATTATTTTGATGTTAGAGCGGATAGAATCAATAAACCTAACAAATTAATCATCACGAAATATATAAATAGAAAATGGGCGATTTTAAGTCATTGGATATTAAATGTTTTTGCTTTTGGAATTGCTATATATTTAAGTATTCGAAATGCTAGTTTTTGGTATGTATTCATTCATTTATTAACCATAAATGCGTTGTGGTTTTATAGCATGTATTTTAAAAGAAAACCTTTTATAGGAAATTTCATCATCGCTTTATTGACAGCTTTAGTGCCAATTTTATGTGGTATTCATTTTTATATTCATAATGAATTTCCAACAGTAGCTGTAAATGAAATCAATACACCGCTTTCCTATTGGGTTTTTCATTTAATGGCATACGGTCATTATATATTAATTCTAGCTTTCTTTGCTTTTGCATCTAATTTTTCAAGAGAAATCATAAAAGATATAGAAGATATAGAAGGAGATAAAATGATTCATGCGAAAACACTTCCTATTATTTATGGCGTTATAAAATCTAAAATACTAGCAAGTATTATTTTATTACTTTCTCCACTATTTTTTACAGTATTATTTTTACTAAAAATCGACAATACTTATTCTTTAACTGGAAATTTAATAATATTTCTACCCGTTCTTTTCACATTAATTCTAGATGTTTTCTCTGTTCTTCTTCTAATAAAAGCTAAATCTAGAAAACAACTAAAGACAGTTGATACCATTATTAAAATAGCAATGCTACTTGGATTATTACTTCCATTTTACTGGACATTTATAGTATGATAAAAACTAATAAAAAAATAATTTTAGGTTCTAAATCTCCACGAAGAAAAGAATTACTCGAAAGTATTTGCGTCGATTTCTCCATCCGAACAAAAGATACAGATGAAAGTTTCCCTGAATCATTAAATATAATTGAAGTTCCTTTATTTATAGCAAACAATAAAGCTTTAGCATTAATTGATGATCTCTCTAACGATGAAATTGTTATCTGTGCTGATACAGTTGTTATCGTTGAAGAAACAATCCTAGGTAAACCTTTGGATGAAAATGATGCCGTTTATATGTTAAAATTATTGTCTGGAAAAACTCACCAAGTAATAACAGGTGTGGTTATCGCTTCAAAAATAAAAAACAAATCATTCTCTGTTACAACAGAAGTTACTTTCAAAGATTTATCGGATGATGAAATAAAATTTTATATTGAAAATTACAAACCTTATGACAAAGCTGGTGGCTATGGTATTCAAGAGTGGATTGGATATATAGGTGTTACATCAATAAAAGGTTCCTATTTTAATGTTGTTGGGTTACCAACTAATAAGATTTATGAAGCCCTTTTGGGTTTTTGACTTATTTCTTGAATTATTTCTCTTGTGAATCTTTCTGCACCAATTTCATTTAAATGATCACATTGAAAGAAAGAATAATCTGGAAAATACACATTCGTTTTATCAATCACAAAAATACCCCTAGCTGTAAGTTTTCTTTTTATTTCATCAAACTTTTTTTGATGATTTATCGGTATTTTATTAAAATAGGATTTATAAACAGGAGAACTGACTAGTATTGGTTTTACTCCTTTTTTAGCACATAAATTTAAAATAGAATCTAGATAATCTAAAGCAATACTAGAAATTCCAATTCGCTTATTATTTAAATAATAGTGACGTTTAATTGTACCATCTGCTCCTTGAATTTTTAAGTTTGATTTCTTAGTATTTTCATATTTTCCAATGTAATAAATATGATTTTCTTTTGGTGAGATACACATTCGCATAAAAAGAAATTTATAATATTCTATCCAATTGATTTTTATTTTTTTTAAAGTATGAAATTCTTCAATAGTATAACTTCTCTGAAACATTGTTTGGGCAAATTCTTTCGAGATATATTTATAATCGTTAAAAGCTGAAAAATTGTGAACCCCAAAACCAATTATCAACGTGTCTGGAATATTATCCTTCAGAAGTTTCTTTAGTTTCCAATATGTTAATACATAAGGTTCAGCTGGTTGACAAACATTAGAACAACTGTAAAATAAATTTGGATTCAAGGCAAATTGTAAATGTGAATCGCCAATGACTAGCACATTGGTGTCGAAACTAGTTTTTTGATTAGAATATTTTTTGTAATTAATGAAATAAATAGCTCCAAAATAAAGAGCTAGGAAAAACAAAAATAATATTAAATTTTGTAAAAAAAGTTTCATTCAACGTTATACGTTATAGCTATAGAATACTAAATATTTTGTAAATGCTGATCCAGATTTTTTGACTGATCAGAAAATTTTCTGGTAAATATTATCAGTTACTTTTAATTAACTTAACATCGTAATTTTAGAACTTTAATTTCTAATCTATTATGTTTATAAAACTCTATTTAAAAACATTTTTTTCTAGTAAAAAAAACAATGATTAAAAATAAAAAAGATCCAAAATGGATTTTTTTTATTTTTATCTAACTTTAAACGATACTCTTCTATTCTTTGCTAATTTTAAATCATCATCATCTCCTTCTGAAATTTCAGGATTTGGCTCTGTACTTCCCACTGGAGAAGCAATTAATCTAGAATCTTCAATACCTTTAGAAACTACATACTTAATAACTTCATTAACTCTTTTATTTGCCATTTCAGAATATGCGGGTTTATCTACTCCAACTTTTTCTTCCATTTCATCGTTGTGTCCAAAAATTTCCAATTTCAAAGTTGGATTCGCTTTTAATAATGCAATAATTCCATCCAACGATTGAGTAGAAGACGGTATTAATTTACTCTTTCCAAACCCAAAATATTCATTTTGAACTTCAATTTTTTCTTTTGGAGACATGTTATCTCTTACATTTATTACTTTCTGATAAATCGTTGTTGAATAAGAAGCTTCTTCAGCATCTCCACCACCTCCACAATCACAAACTGCATTCTCAGTAATCATACTTACCGAAACGTCATCAATATAATAATATGATCCTGCAATAGAAGCAGTTTTATTTTTTGGATCTTTTTTTATTTTTTCATTTTTAGTATTCTCATTCGAAGTAAAATTTCCAATAGTAATAAATTTCTCTCCGCCCTCTGCATAGTAAACGCCACAAACTTGTTCCCAATTGAACATTGCACTAAAAATTTTGTTTTTAGAATTTAATACGTGAGTTTTTTCAATTATAGCAGTTTTAGAATCAGTTGCAAAAGGTTTAGCAGCAAAATTTACACCTAATTGATTACAAGCATATTTTGAAGCCTCAGACAACGATAAATTAAATTTCACACAATATTTCATACCTTTCTTTAAAGGTGTGTTTAATTTTGCCATTATATAAGAACGTGGCATTGCATCTCCAAAGGAATAAGCTACAATTCCAGCATAATTAGTTCCTTCCCTTGCGTCTTCTTTTCCATAAATGTTTTCAGGAGAATTGATTTCTACAACTTTTGATGGAGTAAAAACATCTGCTCGAACTCCTGTAGGAGATGACCATCCTACTGCATTTTCTATGCAACCCAAAGCTTTCAATTTACCTTCCAAAGTTTCAAAACTTGGATTTGAAACTAAATTTTCTTCCTGTGCAAAAACATTAAAAGTTATTAATCCAATAGGAATAATAGCTAAAACGGAAACAATTGATTTAATATTTAATTTCATAGTCTTTTACAGTTTTAATAAACGTTTTTACTTTTTCCGGATCGATATCAGGATAAACTCCATGCCCTAAATTCACAATATGTCTTTTACTTTTAAAAGAATCCAACATTTGTTTAGTTGACAATTCTACATTGTTATGAGAAGCATATAAAGCACAAGGATCTAAATTACCTTGTAAAGTTCGTGACTCACCAATTTGCTCACGAATTTTAACAATATCCATATTCCAATCTAAACCAACAGTATTACAATTTAATTTAGCAATCGATTCTATAGATGAAATAGCCCCCTTAGAAAAAATGGTAACTGGAACCTCATTTATTGCTTCTACTATTTTATCTATATATTTCAATCCAAATTCAGCATATTGCTGAGTCCCTAAAATACCTGCCCAAGAATCAAATAATTGCAACATATGTGCTCCAGCATTTACTTGAGCTTTAAGATACTTTATAGTTACCGATGTAATTCGATTTAACAACTCATGTGCCAAATTAGGATTGGTGTAAAGTAACTTTCGAGATTCTGAAAAAGTTTTTGAACCTTGTCCTTCTACCATATAGCAAAATATTGTCCATGGTGCTCCTGCAAATCCAATAAGAGGCACTCTTCCTCCTAATTCTTTATTTGTAATTCGAATAGCTTCTAAAACATAGCCTAACCTGTCTTCAATGTCAAATTCAAATTCAGCATACTTAAGTCCTTCTTCTGATCGAATAGTTTTTTCAAACCATGGACCTTTAGCTTCTAACATTTGATATTCTAAACCCATTGCTTCTGGAACAACAAGTATATCAGAAAAAATAATAGCTGCATCTACTCCTAAAATATCTACAGGTTGAATAGTAACTTCTGCTGCAAATTCAGGTGTTTCAACTAATTCTTTAAAGCCGCTAAGTTTACTTCTAACAGCTCTGTATTCTGGAAGAATTCTTCCAGCTTGACGCATCAACCAAACAGGATATCTTTCGATGTTCTCCCCTTTTGCAGCACGTAATATAAGATCATTTTGTAATTTCATCGTTGGCAAATATAATTAATCCTTTTTGCTATAAAACCTAAAATATTCATTTTTTTATTAATGATTCTAATGATTTAACTTTTGTTATTTTTATAATAACTAATAAGTTTTACCAAACTATAGCTTTTTTCCCTTTGGAAACCAAATATTCATTCGTTTTACTAAAATGTTTACATCCAAAAAAACCTCTATAAGAAGACAAAGGAGATGGATGAACTGACTTTAAAACGCAATTTTTAGTTTCATTAATACACTTTCCTTTTTCATGAGCTTTTGACCCCCACAATAAATAAACAATACCTTCATTATTTTGAGATAATTTTAAGATAACTTCATCTGTAAATTTCTCCCATCCTTTATTAGAATGGCTTCCTGCATGACCTTCTTGAACTGTCAATACAGAATTAAGCAATAAGACTCCTTGTTTTGCCCATCGCAATAAATTGCCATTCAATGGAAATGATTGATTCAAATCTGATTCTATTTCTTTAAAAATATTAACCAAACTTTTAGGTAAAGGAGATACATTTTCTTCAACAGAAAAACTTAATCCATGAGCATGTCCTTTTGTAGGATAAGGATCCTGACCTAGAATAACAACTTTTACATCGCCATAAGGACATTCTTTAAAAGCATTAAATATCTGCTCCTTTATAGGGGAAATTTCAATATCGTTTCTAGAATATTCAAATTCAATAAATTTCATCAAATCTAGAAAGTACGGTTTAGATAACTCTGAACTCAATACTTTCTTCCATGATGATTCTAATTCCAATTGCATGTTCCAAAATTAAAAAAAATACACTGATACAGAGTTACCCTAATTTCTTCGATTAAATATTTTGGTATTACTCTTTACTAATATTTCACCTATTTTTGAAATTCAATACTCTATATTTGTATTCTAAAACAGATTCTAAACATGAAAAAAATTCTTTTAATATCAATATTAATTCATTTCTTCTCAAGTTGCAATGAGAAAACAGAAACTACTATAGAATCAACAAATGAAACTAAACATAAAAAACAAACATTAGAAGAAATTGTTCACAGGCATGTTCAAGCTCAACTTTCTATGCCTGCAACTGAAAAATACACTTTAAATATTTATAAAGAACATTTAGATGGAGATAATAAATTAGATGCTATTATTACCGTTAATAGACT
>CALPSU020000032.1 GCA_943326315.2 Chryseobacterium gleum | reverse complement strand
TTTCACGGTCCTATAGCTCAGTTGGTTAGAGCACCTGACTCATAATCAGGTGGTCCCTGGTTCGAGCCCAGGTGGGACCACGGTGAAAAAACAAAAGCCCTTGACTTTTAATAAGTTAAGGGCTTTTTTCGACTTTACAAAGCCTATATTTGTTTTATAAAGCATCTAAAATGGGATTTAAACCGCTTTAATTTATAGTGTTTATTAAAACATAAATTTTCTTTAATGCTTTACATTAATTATCCAATTAAACATACTAAAAAACTTATATCAAGATAATTTATGTAAATAAAAATACATTTATTATCTTTGTATAATGTGTTAATATATAATAACAAGATAATGAATGTAAATAATACAAATAATCTTAATTGGAATATTCTAAAATCATTCTCTAATGATGGTCAAGATTGCTTTCATTTTGCGGATGTTATTGAAAGATTTCCATCTACTGAAAAACAATATATATCTAATGTTCTTTCAAATATGGTTCAAAAAGGAATGCTAATTAAATTAAGAAAAGATATTTATTTTATTGTTCCTATTGATTCAGACGCTTCAACATATATTCCAGATTGGCACATAGTAGCAAAAGAACTTGTAAGAGGGAAAAAATATTATATTGGTTATTACTCTGCTATGCAAGTTCATGGATTGATAACTCAGCCTAGCTTATCTGAAATTATTGTGACAAATTCACAGATTAAACCATCTAAACTTAAAATTAAAGGTGTAGAATTTCAATTTGTCACGCATACTAAAACACGTTTTTTTGGATTCAAAAACACTTGGATTAACAAGTATGACAAAGTAATGGTAAGTAATCTCGAAAAAACATTGGTGGATGCTTTAACAAAACCTCATTTATGTGGAGGTATTGTAGAGATAGCCAAAGCAATTTATGAAACACGAGAAAAAGTTAATCTGGAATTACTGATTGAATATTTAATTCAAAATGATAGTAATGCAGCTATTAAAAGATATTTGTTTCTTTGTGACTTATTAAGTTTAAATTGGACGATTGACCATGAATCAATGATGACTAAACTCGTTAGTAATTATTCTTTATTAGACACATCCGCTCCAAATGAGGGAAAATACAATTCAAAATTTGGACTGAAAATAAATATGGATGAGCTAACAATTAAAAATGCAATATACTCATGATAAAACCAAGTGAAGTCAGTAAGATAGCCAATAAAGAAGGTGTTCGACCACAACAAATTGAAAAGGATTATATTATTTCTTGGATTCTATGGGGAATTGCAAATGATGATTTACTCAAAAAAGCACTCATTTTCAAAGGTGGAACTTGTCTAAAAAAGATTTACTTCGAAGATTATCGTTATTCAGAGGATATGGATTTTACGCTTAATCCAGATATGGAAACGAATATTTTAGATAATGAAATCTATTCCACATTCAATCGTATTTTTCGAGAAATCAAGGAGGTTGCAAATATTGATATTTCAATCCCAGAATCCTCTAAAGATGTTCATGAAACATCTGGAAGCATTAAGTTTTATATTGATTATGTTGGTCCTCTTGGTGGAAATGGTGACCACGTGAAAATGGATATAACTAGAGGAGAGAAACTTGAATTTGATATTCATCAAGGAATTGTAATTCATCAATATTCAGATTTAGAAGAAGAAGCTGAAACTTTTAAAGTTCAATCTTATAAATTAGAGGAGGTTGTTATTGAAAAAATGGCTGCTCTTATGGGAAGAACCGTTCCGAGAGATTTATATGATTTTGAATACCTAACTAATAATGAGGGTATTGAACTGCAAGATGTATATTATGAATTTCAACGAAAAGCGGAACATAAAAATCAAAACCCATTAGAATTTATACAAAAAGTTTCGGCCAAAGAGAAGACGTTTGAAATGGGATGGGATAAGAATTTAAGTCACCAAATGAAATCATTACCAAAATTTAAAGATGTTTGGAGAGATACAAATAAGCAATTTAGAAAACTGGAAAAGATAAAATAATTTGATTTTATATTTATTCTTTCATTAATTGACAAGCCTTATACCAATAATAAAATGCCTCTGGATTTGTCTTTTTTAATTTATTAAGTTTTGTGTAGTTTATTATTTTTGATATGAAGTTCTTTTTTACAAATATACAAAATCTATATTTCGGCACCAAATAAATTAAAGTGCCGAAATATAGAAATAAAATAAGAGAATTCAATATTTTTCAGTCTATATCCTTATGAAAAACAGTAAACAACAATTGCTTTTTGTTTGCGAAAGCTTAGATTTATAGGATTGGGAAAGCTAATCTAATGTTAACAACACCTTCTCCAAATCCTCCCTCAAAAGGTTCGATAATTCAGACCTATCGCCTACAAGGTAAAAAAACCTTAAAGACAAAGCCTTACAGAAATGTGAGGCTTTTTTATGCACTTATATTTTCATAGAGTGTAGTTATAGAAATCAAAAGATCTTGAATTATGTTCTTTTGGATTAATATTCTTTTCCTCAAAATAAAGATGTAGCGTTTCACCTTCTTCATTTAAACTTAAAAACTCAAAATGACCTACAAACTTTTGGCAGAAATAGTTTTAATAAATCGAATTTAAAAAATATATTTTTTAGTGAAATTCGTGATAAATCTTTAAATTATTCCTCAATATTTAGTCATGATACAAAACATCTTAAAAGGACAATTATGTTAATGCATTCTCCTTTTAGATTCATTCAACCGGTATTTTTGTGCACAAAAAAAGGCGGTCTTAAAAGACCGCCTTCAAAATTATTTTTATTCAGAAAATTACTGTTTTACAACTTTCATAGTTTTAACTACATTACCTTGTGTAAAAAGAACGTGATAAACTCCTGATAAACAATCAGCACCTATTTCTTTAGAAGATAATTCCAATGCGTCTATAGTATGATTTTCAATTACTCTTCCTTCCATATCAAAAACTGTAATTTGAACAGCTTCTTCGCTTTTAGATTCTAATGAAAGTTTAAAGCTATTTGTAAATGGATTAGGAAATGTATTCAAAGTAACATCGCTTACAATTTCTGATTTTGGTTTTCTAACCGAAGTAACAGTACTATTCACTTTAATTGTACCATTTTTTGTAATAGCTGCGCATCCACCTGTAGTAGTTAATGTGTAAGTCAATGCAGTCGCTGTTACAGCATTTGGAATACCACTAATCGTAACTTTTCCAGAAGCAAAAGATGAAGTAACACCTGTAGGCAAACCAGTAACAATTCCACCAGTAGCATTAGTTAATGTATATACAATTGGTTTGATTGCATTATTAACAATTACAGTTTGAGCATCTGTTCCAAGAACAGAAGTTAAAACTGCAGTAGCCTGTAAAGAAGTTATTGTAAAAGAAAAAGTAGATATTTTACAAAAGCCTGAAAGTGTACCTGTAATGGTGTATGTACCAGCAGAAGCAGGTGTATTTCCTGTGATACTAATTGTTTTTGTTGCAGGATCAAAAGTAGAAGCAGTTAAGCCTGTAGGCAATCCTAAATTAGTTCCTGTAACACCACTTTTAGTGTAAGAGAAAGAAACACCTGAAGCAACATTAAACTTATAGGCAACTGGTGTTATTGCAAGTCCAGCACATTTAGTTTGAGCATTAGTTCCTGTAGCTGAAGTCAAAGTAACAATAGTATTAGGTAAAATTGTTACTGTTCCTTTAGCAGAAACAGGGCATCCACCAGAAGCAGTTGTAGTTGTAACAGTATAATTATAAGTTCCTGCAATACTAGCAGTTCCACTTATATTTACGCCATTTGCAGCATAAGGATTAGACAAAGGTGCTCCCCAATATCCAGTAACTCCACCAGGCAAACCTAAAAACGTAGCTCCATTTGCTCCAGTTGTAGCATATGCAATCGCATTTATTGGATTGTTTACACATTTTGATTGGTCATTTGATCCTACAGGTGTAGTTAAAGTCAATGTGCTAAGTGCTTTTACGGTGATAGATCCGCTAGCTGTTGCTGTTGCTCCTATTAAATTAACAGTATAAGCGTATACACCTGTTGTAGAAGGAGTACCAGAAATTGTTAATTTATTAGCAGCCCAAACATAAGTAACACCTACTGGCAAACCAATAACACTTGCACCAGTTGCAACCGTAGTGTTGTAAGTGATGTTAGTTATTGCAGTACCAGAACATTTTGACTGAATATTAGTTCCACTCGCAGAAGATAAAACAACTGAACCTGTAGTAACTTCAATACCCATAGATTCATTCAGAGATGAAGCCATTGTTAGATTACTGAAGAAAAATAACACTACTGCTACAAATAAACTTGCTTTAGCAGTGTTTGAATTTTTGAAATTTAATTTAATACGATTTTTGTTCATAATTTAAAATTTAATGTAATTATTTAAAAGTTTACGCAAAAATACACTAAAAACTTTAAATAAAAAAAATAAATATTAAAAATAACAAAAAAAACTTGCAAGATATCCGAATTTTAAAGATCTAAAATAGAGAAGAGTACAAATTAATCTGTTTAAACTTTAGTTTTTTAATTACTGAAACCAGTATAAAAAGTAGATAAGTTTTGCATTAATCGATTTTTCTTTTATATCAATTCTGGAATCAAAGTTTTAATCTTAGCTTATAGCTTAATTTATACTCCAATTAAATAAAAGAAGGTTAATAAGAGGCAATCATGATTAGAAATGACTTCAATCATAGATATAACTATTATGACTCTCTATCTTTAGGGAGGTTTTTCGTATGAAAAAAAATCATATATTTTTGAATAAATGAATATTAATTCTACTTCAGTTACAAGAAAGTTGATTATACTATTGATAGTTCTTGTCTTTGTATATTTTGGAAAAGATTTTTTAATGCCTCTTGTAATTGGCGGAATTTTGGCTACTCTTTTTTTACCACTTTGTAAATGGATAGAAGGAAAAAAGATTCATAAAGGAATAGCTTCACTAACCTGTTTGTTAATTTTAATAATTATTGCCGCAAGTGCTATAAGTCTTCTTGGTTGGGAAATTTCTGAATTAACCAACGACTTTGCAATGATTAAAATAAAAGCAATTGAAACTGGAGATAAAATACAGGAATACATTTATAATAAATTGGGAATTTCATTTGAAATGCAATTACAAATTTTAAAAGAAGAACAGCCCTCAATTGGTGGTATTATGCAATCGCTTGGAAACTCTTTTTCAGCTATATTAACTAGTTTTATTTTGGTATTAGCATATGTTTTTCTACTATTATATTATAGAGGTCATATTCGTCAATTCATACTAAAACTTACAGACCATACAGATCATGGAAATATGTTAAAAGTTATATATAGTATAACGCATGTTTCTCAGCAATATCTTATTGGGCTAGCTAAAATGATAATTTGTTTGTGGATATTATACGGTATAGGCTTTTCAATACTTGGATTAAAAAATGCTATCTTTTTTGCGATTTTATGCGGTTTACTTCATATTATCCCATTCATTGGTAATATTATTGGAACGTCCATTACAGTGCTAGTTGCAACAATTCAAGGAGCTAGTTTGCCCTTAGTTCTTGGCGTTGTAGCAATATATGCAATAATTCAATTTATTGAGGGGTGGGTATTTGAACCACTAATATTGGGCCGTCAAGTAAAAATAAATCCATTATTTACAATTTTAGCACTTGTTTTTGGTGAACTAATCTGGGGTATTTCTGGAGTTTTTTTAGCAATTCCTATCACTGCAATGGTTAAAACAATTTGTGATCATTTCGATTCACTTAAACCTTATGGATTCTTAATGAGCGAAATTAAAAATAAGAAAAGTGAATTGAAAATTATTAAATCTGTTAAAAAGATTTACATAAAAAAATAACACCTTTATTTTTTTATTCTGATTTATAGGTTTTAAAATTCTTAAAACCCTCCTTAATTTTAAGTAGAACTAAATAGTAACTAACTATTTGACAAAATCTTAAAATAAAGAGAAATTAAAATTTCCATCCAATAATCTTAGAACATTTATTTACGGTTTCATTCAACTGACACACATCTATTGATTTATTGAGATTGCTCATTTATTTGATAATAGCTAGGAAATACTTTTACATAAAAATTATTGTGTTTTCTGTTATCAATAATGTTTAAGAATCAAACAGAATAATTAAAAATTAAATAATTAAAAATTATGAAAAAAACAGTATTTAAGGTTGTATTAGCTACAACAAGTATTTTAGTTTCTATGAATCAAGTAGAAGCTCAAAAAGGGCTTCAATTAGGGCTTGAAGTTAATCCGCAAACAAGTTATCTTTTAAACAAAGATGATATGGATAGTAAGTATTATGACGGAAAGAATGCTTTTAATGGTCATTTCGGTTTGTCTGGTCAATATGGGATTTCTGAAAAAATTGGTGTTGGGCTAAATGTTTTATATTCATTTCAAGGTGATAAATACAATTGGAAAGATCAGGAAAGATTAAAGTCTTTACAATATGTAAAGATTCCATTAATGCTTACAGTGACTTTACCAATCGGTGGTCAGATGTCATTTATAGGTAAAGTTGGACCTCAAATAAGTTTCTTAACAGATGCTAGATTATACGATAACGATAGAAATAGCATCAAAGATAATTATAAAAAAGCGTTTGTTTCTACAGATTTTGGAGGGATGATTTCGGTAGGTGTTTCTTATCAGTTGAATGATCAATTTAGTATGGATGCTTCACTAAGAGGTGATATTGGAGTTGTGGACGCAGAGGATAAAGATTTCAAACAAAACATTCACGATCCATTTGATTTAGTAACTCCTAGTCCGGCTAGTAGTCCAAGAGGTTCAGCTTATAATATGACAGCAGGTTTAAACATAGGCGTTAGGTATAAACTATAATTGAAATAATAACTACTACAAAGGGTGCCTAAAATTTAGGCACCCTTTTTCTTTTGTTATAGTTTTATATCGAAAAAAATACTAAAAATTACTCAACAAACTCATCCGATTTATCTCCTCTCAATGCTCTAAAACGTTTTCTTGCTTCTACAGAATATAAACTCCCTTTGTAATCAAATAATATTTTCTTATAATATTCCGATGCTTTTTCCTTATCATTTAACTGATTTTCGTAAATTTCTCCCAATTGAAAAAGAGCGTCATCTGCCAAAATATCTTCTGAAAAATATTTTAATAATTCTTGTAAATAGGCAATGGCTTCTGGCCACTTACCTTGTAATTGCATTGCTTTTGATTTTTTAAGAAGAATTTCGTCACTCAAACTGTGATAAGGAAACTTTTTCACAATACTATCGAATAGTATAAAAGCCTCATCGTATTGATGTTGTTCAATTAACAAATCAGCATTCGCAAACCAAGTCATAGCGGTATAATTACTATCAATCCCAAAATTATCTGTAATTAATAAAGATAATTTCATGGCATCATTTGCTATAAGTTTAGAAGTAGATTCTTTTAAAACACTTAACTGAGACTGGGCGAAATCAAACTCTCCATCGTAATAAAATATTCGAGCATTTTTAAATTTTGCTTCGTGCCCAATCGGTTCAAATTTAAAATCTTTATCGATTTGCATATATAATAATGATGCCTCCCAAATATCTCCTTTTAAAACTAAAATATCCGCTAACTGCATTTTTACTTCTCCTCTTTCAGAATCTGTTAATGTTGGAAATTTCAAAGCTTCCTCTAAATTTGAAATCGCAACAGGAGCTTGATTAGAATAAAAAGCTTGTATATGCGACATTTCTAAAATCAAAGGCAAACTCGTACGCTTTCTTCCTACTCGAGATAAAGCTCCTTCATATTCTAAAACTGTTGAATCAATTTCACCTTTAGAATAATTCCGATTTGTTGTTACTTCTAAAAAAAGAGTGTTTAATAATGATTTTTCAGCTTGAAAATAATAAATCTGGTCCATCCCTAACTGTTTCACATATTCAAATGCTTTCTTAGCTACCAGATATTCTTTATTTTCAACACATATCAAACCCAATTCATACACCCTTCTTCCCTCCTCTTTTTCTCTTTTATCTAATGCTTGTGTTTGAATGAGAGCGCTACTAAAATTTTTCTTTTGAATAAAAAGCCAAATCAACATTTCAGAATAAACAATCTCATTTGGTTTCTTTTGAATACGAACTAATAATTTTTGACGAAGGAGTTCATATTCTATATTTGATTCTTCGGAGAAATCAATTTGTTTAGAAAGCATAGCTTCAATATTTTCAATGTAATCTGGCTGAATTTCCAATAAATCAATATATTCATCAACCATCTTTTCTTTTTGATTAGAAGAGCCGTAATATTCAGCAAAATAAAAATTTAGAGGATACGTTTCTTTCAATAATTTTCGACCTTTTTCTAAAGTTTGAAGTGTAAAATCGCTTTTCCCTTTATCCTTAAATGCTTTATAAACTTCAATAATAACGGCAGGATTTGGAGATAAATCATTTACTAAATCCTCATAAATTTTTATAGATTTTTCAGGATTATTGGATTTCTCATAGAATTCACCTAATGCTACTTTATATTCGTAATTAGACCGATTTAATGATATTTGTTTCTTCAATAATTTTTCGGCTTCTTTAAAATTTTCGGTTTTTAAAAGGCATTCATAATATCGATTAAAATTAAATTTGTTTCCCTCTTTCTCAAATAAACGCTGATAATAAGATACAGCTTTATCAAATTCATTATTTGAATAATAATATTGAGCCAATTGTTGATCACTCCCTTCTTGGGAAAAAAATGAGGATGACACTAGAATAAACAAATAAAATAAAAGCTTTTTCATTAGGCACAAGATACAAAAAATCAATTAAGGATACTTATAAACTGTCTTGATTTTATTTAGTGATTAAATTAAATGAATAAACATATAATTTTTCATGATAAGAGGAATAGATACTTATCATTTTCTTTCTCTTTGAAATATATTTCACCAATACTTTCGTTAAATTATTAATTTTTTTCGATTCGAAATTGATAAAATCAGAATACTTAGATCGCTCACCATTTCCATGATTGATATCCCTTTCTAATTTGATTAAAGCTATTTTTTCCGCCTTTATGTTTTTTCTAAGCGTATTATATATTTCTCCTAATGGTTCAATAGATTTATACATAGTAAGATAATCATCTATCTTTTCAGCAAAAGAAATCTCTAAAGTATCTGATTTAATATTCTCTTTTATTCTCGAAATAACGGATTCTGCTTCGATTGAAATTTCATTAATCTCATCCATATTATTCTCGATCAAAACAGTTTCAATACTATCCACTGTTTTGTTCAAATTATTAATAGCTTCAAGTTGATCCCCCTTAGAAAAGTCGGAACAAGAAGCTAGAAGAATGAGAAGACAAATAAAACCGAAAAATTTCATTTTAACTACCAGTTAACCATTTAAAAACATCTAAACCGTTAGCATACAATGTTAAACCGATCAATAAAAAGAATCCAACATATTGTGCATATTCTAATACTTTTTGAGGCGCTTCTTTACCAGTAATTATTTCATAAAGTAAAAACACAACATGCCCACCGTCTAATGCTGGGATAGGTAAAATATTCATAAAAGCTAGAGCGATAGAGATAAAAGCTGTATTCAACCAAAATATTTGCCAGTTCCAAACGCTTGGAAACATTTTACCAATACCAGCAAAACCACTTATCTCGGTCGAACCTTTTTTAGTGAAAATAAATTTCATTTGGGCAATGTAATCGTTCAAGGTGTAATATCCTTTTTTTATACCCTTTCCGATACTTTCTCCTAAACCAAAATAGTTAACTTTCACTTTAGATTCGTCAATTCTGTCTCCTTCATTTATCTGAATTACAAATCCTAAAGTTCCTTCTTTTGCTACATTTACTTTAAGATTTAAAGTGTCTTTACCTCGTAATAATGAAATATTCGCTTTTTTAGACCTTGCTTTATATAATTCGCTTTTAAGATTGTCGTAATATTCACATTGAACAGTATTTACACTTAAAATTTTATCACCTTTTTTTATTTTAGCAAAGTCAGCTGCTTTTTTAGGTATAACAGAATCTACTGTTGTATTAGTAGATCTCAAATCTATTGCCTGATAAGCTCCACTCTCAAACATCTTATAATCAACATCTTTTGGTAATGTAACGATTGACTTTTTACCATCTTCATGAATAACTGTAAAGCTTCTTTTTCCTCTTAATAATATTTCGCTATTGATTACTAAAGGACTATTAATCGGTTCACCTTCAACTGCAACAATATTGTCTCCAGATTTCAGACCATATTGCTCTAAAAATGGATGAATTGAAAGTCCATGTTTAATATCTTGAGGTTTAAGTTGCTCTTCCCCATAAGCAAGTACAATTCCAACGTAAATAATAATCGCCGCAATTACATTCACCGTTACGCCACCCAACATTATAATCAAGCGTTGCCAAGCTGGTTTTGATCTAAATTCCCATGGCTGAGGAGGTAAAGCTAATTGTTCTTTATCCATCGACTCGTCTACCATCCCAGCGATTTTAACAAATCCACCTAATGGCAACCAACCGATTCCCCATTCAGTATCTCCAATTTTCTTTTTGAATAACGCAAACCATGGATTAAAAAATAGATAAAATTTCTCAACTCTAGTTTTAAATATTTTGGCAGGAATAAAATGTCCAAATTCATGAAGAATTACCAATAAAGAAAGTGAAAGTATTAATTGAGCTGCTTTGATTAAAATTTCCATTTGTATTGTTTATGTACGATTGAGTGTGTTTTAGTTTCCTTTTTCTTCTACGAAATGACCTTCTGAAATGAAATAGTCAAGCATCGCTTCTTTCAATAAATGCTGCTGTTCAGAATCATTCAATAAAGGTAATTCTTTTTCAAGTTTAAAATGAGGCCAATTTTGATCGTCCCGTCCTTCAAAAGAATAATAACCATAAGGCTCTAACAGAGTACAAATTGCAATATGCAATAAATCTACTTTTTCATTTTTAGAAAAATTCTTATGACCAATGCCTAATTTATCAACTCCGATAAGAAAAAGAATAGCTTGCACGTCCATTCCCCCGTCAAATTGTTCTTCTAATTTGGCTTTTAATTTTTGAAATCTCAGTTCTATTTCATAATCCATAATGTAAAGTTACTATTTTTTTTATACCTTAGCACCTCGAAATTCGGAGAGTTGTCAGAGTGGTCGAATGAGCTAGCCTGGAAAGCTAGTATACTCGCAAGGGTATCGAGAGTTCGAATCTCTCACTCTCCACGAAGAAAAACCGTAAATAGTTGTTTATTAATTGTTTACGGTTTTTTATTTAGGCAACATGCCAACCATTCTTTTGTATTCTTCTTTAAAATCTCTATTTCCAGCACATCCCATTATTTGTTTAGAATTTAGGAAGTGTTCAATTCTACCTTCTGGATTTGGGTGGGTACTTAAAAATTCTGGCTGTTTTTGACCTTTAGGCATTGCTTCAATTTTCTGGAAAAACCCTGCTCCGCCTGCTGCATTATATTGAGTTGGGCATAAATACATAACAGATCTTTCATCTGCTTCAGTTTCATGATTTCTTGAGAATTTTAGTCCTAATAATGCATTTGTAATTTGGGTTACAGAGTTTGCATCCCCCAAAAGAGCTTGTTCAATAAGTTGAAGACCTATCATAGCAGTCATTTGTCTTGTAGAATGGCGCATGTCCGCATGCCCTATTTCATGTCCCATTACACCTGCTAATTGATCTTCTGAATCCATAAATTTCAAAATCCCTGTATAAATATAAATATATCCTCCCGGTGTGCAAAAAGCATTTAATGTTTTATCGTCGTGAATTACACGTAATCTCCATTTGAAATCAGATTTAAAATCAACTTTTCCTGAATTCAAGATATTATCTCGAACTTTATAAAGATATTGATAAACAGCTTTATACTTATTTGAGTCTAGCAATGGATATTGCGTTGGGTTACCATCAATTTCTGCTGCTACTTTTGCACCTAAATCTTTATCTTGTTGAACCGTCAAAAGATTTATTCCTTTTCCTTTGTTTTTCTTATTTATCATACCACATCCTAAGGAAATTAGTAAGATTAGTAAACCAATAGAAAGTTTAATGTTTTTAAATTTCATTTTAAATTATTTTAAATAAATCATCTGAATGGGTAGAAAAAATTTAATGCAAAAGTTATAAATAAACTGAAAAAATAACCAATTATTAATTCCCTTATTGTATGCTTTTCTAAAAATAGTCTGGTAGTTAATACTAAACCAGAAACAATAAAAACTAAAGCTAAAACCCATATATCAAAAAATATTTGTTCAGCAAAGTAAGATAATACAAATCCACTTAAAACCCCAACACCTGTTGCATGTAAACTAACTTTTAAATATATATTTAAAATGGTGAAAACACTTATTATAACAGCGCCAGACAAACACAACCCATAGATGTATTTTGGCAGTCTAAAATCATAAGAGGTTAAAATGTAAAATAAAAAAAGACACGATAAACTCATTAATACCATTGGAATTTTCCTCTCTTTCATTTCATCCATTTCAAGAGAGGAAATGTATTTCATTTTTTTTAAAATCAAATATAAAATCCCTGGAGTGAAAACAGAAAACAAAAAGTAATATAAAATTAAAACCAACTTATTCTGTAATGGCATTAAAAATAAAGAATCTCCTGAAGATAAATCAATTGGTTGAGAAGGAAAAAACATTACTAATATCAATGCATAAATTGGCATCAACATTGGCATTAATATCCAGGAAATTATACTTGCTAAAAGCTTCATTATAGTTCTTTTCTTAATCTCGCTACTGGAATATTTAATTGCTCACGGTATTTTGCAACAGTCCTTCTTGCAATATTGTATCCTTTTTCCTTAAGTAAATCTGTCAATTTCTCATCTGTTAAAGGTCTATGCTTTTCTTCCGCTTCAATTGCTTCGGATAAAATCTTTTTCACTTCTCTAGTAGAAACTTCTTCTCCTGCATCTGTAGATAATGATTCTGAGAAAAAATATTTTAAGGCATACGTTCCATGCCCTGTCTGAACATATTTACTATTTGCAACTCTTGATACAGTAGATATATCTAAACTTACAATTTCAGCAATATCTTTCAATATCATCGGGCGTAAATTTGTCTCATCACCAGTTAAAAAATAATCAAATTGATACATCATTATTGCATGCATCGTACCTATCAAGGTATTTTGCCTTTGCTTAATTGCGTCAATAAACCATTTTGCCCCATCCAGTTTATGTTTTACAAACATCACAGCATCTTTATCTGCTTTAGATGTTTTAGCGCCTTCGGAATATGTTCGCAACATTTGTTCATAATCACGACTAACCTTTAACTCAGGTGCATTTCTTCCGTTTAATGTAAGTTCTAATTTCCCATCTGTTTCAATAATCATGAAATC
>CALPSU020000031.1 GCA_943326315.2 Chryseobacterium gleum | reverse complement strand
TCATTATTCTAGCTCCCAAACACTTCTATAAGCTCCTAAATTTTCCATATATTCTAAAAACTTCTCGTAAAATATATCATTCCCAATTGTTGAACTATCTCCGATTACATAAAGTTTTTCTTTTGCTCTTGTAATAGCAACATTCATCCTTCTATAGTCCGAAAGAAATCCAATTTTAGATTCTGAATTGGATCTAACTAATGAAATGATGACTGTATCTTTTTCTTGACCTTGAAAACTATCAATTGTACTAATTAATAATTCTTTTGGAAACCTAGATTTTGCAAGTCCAACTTGACCCGAATATGGTGAGATAAACGCAATGTTTTTTATTTCTAATTTTTCTGAATCTATAATTTTTTGAACGACATCAAGTTCTCCTTGATTTAATAAACTTGACCCATCACCTCCTTTTTCTTCTTCAAAACCAGCCCCAGCAGTATCGAAAAATGTAATATGTTGACCTACATTATCTAAATGATTTGGGGTTAACAATTCATTATTATAAAAATACAAACTAGAAAAACCAGCTATAGCTTTTCTCATCCTGTATTGTGTATTCAAAAAATGAACGTTATTGGTTTTTTTGAAACAAGTTTCTAAAATTGAAATATCAAAACCTAATTTAACAGCTTCGTCAGATAATACCATAGGAGGTAATTGTAAATGATCCCCTGCTAAAACCCATTTATCTGCTAACGGAAAAATAATCCAAGCTAAAGGTTCAATACATTGACCTGCTTCGTCAATAATTAATGTGTCAAAATGATGATTAACAGAAATGAAATCACTTAATCCAATTGGAGTACCCAAAACAACTTTAGCTTGATCAAACAATTGCCCTTCATAATAATTCCTTAAATCACGAATCTCTTTTCGAATATTTTTTACTTCTTTCAATAATAAATTTCGTTGTTCACGCTCTTCTTTTCCAAAATTTCGTTTGTATTGATTTGCCATTTTACGCAATTCTTCAGCTCTAATCTTGAGTTTTTTAATCTCTTTTTGCTGCTTACTTTCTTGCATTTTTCCCTCTGTTGTATAAGGAAAAACTTCATCATTTACTTTAGTTGTATTACCTACTCTTAATATATTAATGTTAAAACCGATAAGTTCTTTTGCTATATTATCCACAGCGGTATTTGTTGGTGCTGAAACTAATATTTTCTCACCATTTAAAATTAACTGGTGAATACCTTCAATCAATGTCGTAGTTTTACCAGTTCCTGGAGGACCATGAATAATCGTTAAGTTCTCATTCTCAGCAATTGATTTTACAGCATTTTTCTGACTTTCATTCAATGAATTATTAGAAAAATTATAATTTGAATTTGATAATTGAATCTTATTTCCCCAAATTTCTTGAGAATGAATTTTATGAAATAAGAATTTACTTTTAGGGATTTCAGATAAACCTTTTAAAGCTTTTTTCATTACCTCATTTGTTCTATGATCTGGAGAAAGCTTAACTCCTACTCCATCATCTTCTATCCAATCCGGAAAGTCTGGAGCGAAAAGTCGAAATTCACCTTTTGAACCATCAATTTGCATCAAAATACCTTTAATAGATTCTTCTCCCTCACAAAAACATTCAATCGCAGAACCATCCTTAAAATTGGAAACATCTGCAGGAAAAGGGAGACGAAATGATATTTCAGGATAATCAGCATATCCAAAAGCCTTCCTTACAACTTTTATTGGATGCAAAGCTAAGCCTTCAGATTTAAGTGCTTTTAAACTGTGATGCTGATCTATTTTGTATTTCTTCTCTTGTTCTTTTTCTTCAAGATCAATACAATGTAATAAATTTTTAATATGGGGGTGTAATTCTTCCATTCGATTTTTGTTTTGAATGGTGGTTGATTTGGGTATAGTATTGTAAACTTAAATTGATTTTTTTTTGGTTCAAATAGATACAGGGCGAACCCTGTATCTACCAACCCCTATTCTTTATTTTGTATTTCTTTTATCATCTACTTCAACAGTTGCTAACTCTTCAGCCTTGTATGCTCCTGCATCTAATTTTTCTTTCAATTTTTTAAATGTGTCTATTGTATAATTCACATCATCCATAGTATGAACAGCAGTTGGTATTAAACGTAACATAATAACATCTTTAGGAACAACTGGATAAATTACAATTGAACAGAAAATGTTGTAATTTTCGCGTAGATCAAAAGTTAAATTAGTAGCTTCTGCCAAAGATCCTTTCATGAAAACAGGAGTTACAGGAGAATTAGACTCACCAATACTAAATCCAGAGCTTACTAACCCCTCTTGAAGAGCATTAGCAATTTTCCAAAGATTATTTTTTAATTCTGGTTGAGTTCTTAACAATTCTAAACGTTTACGAGCTCCAATTGTAATCGTTATTGGCAAAGCTTTAGCAAACATTTGAGAACGCATGTTATATCTAAAATATTCAACAATACTTTCCTCAGCACAAATAAAACCTCCTATCGAAGCCATAGATTTTGCAAAAGTACCAAAAAGAACATCAATCTCTCCTTGAACTCCTTGCGCTTCTCCACATCCTTGACCCGTTTCACCTAAAGTACCAAATCCATGAGCGTCATCAACGAATAAACGGAAGTCATATTTCCCAGATTTACGGAAATCTACAATTTCTTTTAGTTTACCTTGATCACCAGCCATTCCAAAAACACCCTCTGTAATAACTAATATTCCTCCTCCAGTTTGAGCCACTAAACGAGTTGCATGCCCCATTTGTTTATCAAAGCTTTCCATATCGTTATGCTTGAAAACAAATCTTTTACCTTTATGCAAACGCATTCCATCTAAAATACAAGCATGCGCTTCGCTATCATATACTATAACATCATTTCTATCTACCAGACAATCGATTGCTGAAACCATACCTTGATAACCGAAATTCATCAAAATACAATCTTCTTTTTGCATAAAATCAGCTAACTCATTCTCTAATTTTTCATGTTCACTAGTTTGACCTGTCATCATTCTAGCACCCATTGGATATGCTAAACCATATTCTGCAGCTGCATTTTTATCTGCTTCACGAACTTCTGGATGATTTGCCAAACCAAGATAATTGTTTAAAGACCAAATCAAACACTCTTTCCCTCTGAAAATCATTTTATTACCAATTTCACCTTCCAGTTTTGGAAAAGTAAAATAACCATGAACTCCTTTAGAGTATTGACCAATTGGACCTCTATTTTTTCTGATTTTGTCGAATATGTCTTGAGCCATATTATTATATTATTTAATTTAAGAAAGTTTTTATTCTTTCAGTTTTTGAAAAATGATAATGCGAATTTAATGAATAAAAAGTCAAGTAAAGATGCAATAACTAAGTTTTTATGAACCATTTAATGAACAAAACAAACCCATCCTGTTAATATTAAACTTTATAATTTTATAATTTTTAACCTAAATAGAATGCCTATTGAGACTTTATGTTCTAAAAAAATAATTAAAAATTTTGAATTCAATTACTTTAGAAAATAAAAAAATAATCAAAAATTAATTCTAATAGTAACTGAATGAGTAAAATATCGTATAATTGGACCATGAAGAAACTTTTAATCTTTTTTTTTTCATTGATTACAGTAATTACTTTCTCCCAAAGTGATAAAAGGCATAAGTTCAATCCATTTATCAGATTTCTAAAAGTAGAAAATCTTGCTTTTCAAATTACTAAAAATTTAGAGTCAGATTCAGAGAAAATAATTGTAATTCATGATTGGATAACGCATAACATTAAATTTGATGTAAAAAGATGGTTAAGCTTTGAATACTCTCCTACTCCTATAAAAAAAATTCTCTTTAAAAGAAAAGCTATCTCTACAGATTATAGTAGATTATTTCATGAACTTTGTAAGTACTCAAAAATTCAATCAACAATAATTCACGGCTATACAAAAAATGAATATTTTGATAATCAAGACAAATGTTATTTAGACGAGCAAGATTGGAATGCAGTAAAATTAAATAACGAATGGCTATTGATAGATGCATGTTTAGATGCTGGAGAAATTGAATATTACAAAAGAACATTCGCAGGATATTTTATTTTCGCATTTTCATTTGGATCAAGTGATCGATTAGTTTACAAACCTTATTTTACTTCCAAACCAAATAAAAAGTACCTACTAAAAAATGGATATTATTTTAAAACAGACCATTTTCCATCAAATCCAATTTGGCAATTAACATCATCAATTAATTCAATTGACAATTTTGAAAAAGATTCTTCATCCTATTTTAATTTTTTTGATAGTACTTCAACAAATAAATTTAAAGACGATTTTTCTGAACTGCAGTCAAAAGACGCTACAATACTTTTAGAAGAAATAAATATTCAAGATGGGTTTAATGCTTTTAATACAAACCCAAAAAATAATAATAGAATAGCTTATTCATATTACTTAATAGCTGAGAAAACATACAATCAAATAAATCTAAACAGTAACGATAAATCTAAACTATCTAATTTATGCGACTCTGTTTCAAACGGAATTACAAAAGCATTAATTCACTGCGATACAAATACTTACTTTTTAAAAACTCAAAAAAATGAATTATTAGCTAATAACATAAAGAAGAAAGAGATTATAACTAAACAAAATAAAATACTATTATCATCAACTGAATCATCAATTAAAATATTAAATTCTTGCTTAAAAATAAATCTTTCAGGAAGAATTAATTTAAAAACAATTCAACAAAAAAATAAAATATATAAATATAAAATTGTTAAAAACACTAGTTTTGAAAAGAGTCAATATAGCAAAAAAACGAACCAAACAGATTCAACACTTTATTCAACTAGAATTAAAAAATTCTCCGATTCAATACAAATCTCTCAACGTAAACTTAAAGAAAAGTTTGTAAAACTTGATTCAATATATTCTATGTATATTAAAAATTTAGAAATATACTCCAACAAATCAAACAAAAACATAACCACTTCCAAAGAGCTCTGTAACTTAAGATTAACTTTTATAGATGATTTAGATTATCCTTTAAGAAAAATAAAAGACTCTTTATTACTACAAAAACCTAAAGATGATTCATTATTGATTGATGGAGTAAATGGTGCTATTCCTGAATATTTCCTTTCTCAATTCAACACTCTTAAAGTCGATTTTGATATTTATTCTAAATACATGAATTCAATTGAAGTAGAGTATTGTAAATTCAAAAAATCTAACAAATCTTCAAAATCTATTGAACATGAACATGAAGAGCAAATTAATAATTACAAAATTAACATCAAAAAATTCAATTCATTATTGAAAAATTTTAATAAGAAATTTAAACAGATTTATAAATTATCGAATGCACAGTTAAAAAAAACAAAAGCAGAGAATCATTCACACTTAAAAGAACAATTTATTGAATTTCAAATGAATACAATTCGTAAAAGTTTTATTAATCACCACTTCAAAGTTAGAATAAACGAAAATAAAATACTTATCAGCAAATGTCAAAAACTGAAAAAGAAGTTGGATAAGGACCGGAAAATAATTTCTAAATAAAAAAGGATTAAAACCAAACAATGAAAATCTAAATAGAATACAATTCCAATTTTAGTGTTTGTTTTGTTTTATGGTAACTATTAGTAATCTTTCCTTCAATTTCATATCTTTGTGTAAAAATTGAAATAATGGCTTTAAAATGTGGTATTGTAGGACTTCCTAATGTTGGGAAATCGACTTTGTTTAATTGTTTATCTAATGCAAAAGCTCAATCGGCAAACTTTCCGTTTTGTACAATTGAACCTAATGTTGGAACTATTTCTGTACCTGATCCACGTTTAGAAAAATTAGAAACCCTAGCTAATCCTGAAAGAGTTGTTCCTACTACTATGGAAATAGTTGATATTGCAGGTCTTGTAAAAGGAGCTTCAAAGGGAGAAGGTCTGGGGAATCAGTTTCTTGCAAATATTAGAGAAACAGATGCAATAATCCATGTACTTCGTTGTTTTGATGATGATAATATTATTCATGTTGATGGAAATGTAAATCCAGTAAGTGATAAAGAAATAATAGATATCGAATTACAATTAAAAGATTTAGAAACTGTCGAAAAGAAAATCGTCTCATTAGCACGAGTTTTAAAAACAGGTGATAAGGAAATTTTGAAAGAAAATGAACTTTGTGGAAGAATTAAAGTTGCCTTAGAACAAGGTTTATCAATTCGTACATTAGATTTAGATGAGAAAGAAACAGAAATCGTTTCTAAATTTCAATTAATAACCACAAAACCTGTATTATATATTTGTAACGTAGATGAATCTTCTGTGAAATCTGGAAACAAATATGTTGAACAAGTAAAAGAAGCAGTTAAAAATGAAAATGCAGAAGTACTTATTATAGGAGCGAAAATAGAAGCTGACATTACCGAATTAGAAACATATGAGGAACGTCAAATGTTTTTAGATGAATTAGGTTTGGAAGAACCTGGGGTTAATAGATTAATTCGCTCGGCATACCATTTATTAAAATTGGAGACTTATTTTACCGTTGGTGTTAAAGAAGTGAGAGCTTGGACAATAAATAAAGGAATGACTGCACCCCAAGCTGCTAGTGTAATACATACAGACTTTGAAAAAGGTTTTATCCGTGCTGAAGTAATGAAATATAACGATTTTACAACTTTAGGTTCAGAAAATGCAGTTAAAGATGCAGGAAAATTCAAAGTAGAAGGAAAAGAATATATTGTTGAAGATGGTGATATCTTACATTTTAGATTTAATGTGTAAATACCTAAAAAAATAAACTTAAAATAAAGTGGATATGCTCAAACATTGTTAATTTCAATTTTTGAGCATTTTTCATAAAGAATACTACAGAACTAATTTATTTATTTTACAAATTATTAAATTATGATTGAAGCAAATAATCCTTTACTAAAAAGTTGGGTAGAAGTATCTCAAAATTCAGATTTTCCAATTCAAAATTTACCTTTCGGTATTTTTAAAACAGAAAGCTCTTCATTTAAAGTTGGAGTAAGAATTGGGGATTTCGTTCTAGATTTGAAAGAAACCTTTGAACTAGGTTATTTTTATCATTTACCTTTTGAACTTGTTGATTTTGATAATGAATTTTTAAATTCATTAATGAAAAAAGGTAAGCAAGCTACTCGTGATTTACGAAATAAAATTTCTCATTTATTGAATGAAGCAAATTCTGAATTACAAAAAAATTCAAACCATGTTGCTCAAGTATTAATACCAATTGAAAAAATACAAATGGGTATGCCTGTTCAAATTGGTGATTATACTGATTTCTATTCTAGTCGTGAGCATGCTACTAATATTGGAACAATGATTCGTGATCCTCAAAATGCATTATCTCCAAATTGGTTATACATTCCTGTTGGATACCATGGTAGAGCAAGTTCTGTTATTTTATCTGGTCAAAATGTTTATCGTCCAAAAGGACAAATAAAGCCAAATCCAGAGGAACCACCTATTTATTCTCCTTGTCGTCTATTAGATTTTGAATTAGAAATGGCATTTATTACTTACGATGGTAAACCATTAGGTGATTCAATATCTACTGAAGAAGCTGAAGATTATATATTTGGAATGTGCTTATTCAATGACTGGTCTGCAAGAGATATTCAAACTTGGGAGTATGTTCCACTTGGACCTTTCTTATCAAAGAATTTTGCTTCATCAATTTCAGCTTGGATAATTACACTTGATGCTTTGGAACCTTTTAAACTAAATGGACCTGTTCAAGAACCAAAAGTTTTAAGTTATTTAGAATATAACGGAGCTAAATCATATGACATCAATTTAGAAGTTTCTTTACAACCTGAAAACTCAGTTGAATCTATAATTTGTAAGTCAAATCACAAATATATGTATTGGAATTTAACACAACAGTTAGCACATCACACCGTAAATGGATGTAACGTTAGATGTGGTGATTTAATGGGTTCTGGGACAATTTCAGGTCCAACTCCTGATTCATATGGTTCGATGATGGAACTTTCATGGAGAGGGTCTAAACCATTGAAATTAAACGATGGATCTGAACGTAAATTCATTAATGATAATGACACAGTAATTCTAAGAGGATATAGTTCAAAAAATGGTGTTAGAGTTGGATTTGGAGAAGTAATTACTAAAATCTTACCTGCAAAATAAGAAATAAAATTATGAGTGATATTTCAAGTAAATTTCCTGATATAGATTTAGAAAAAGAACGCATTGAAATTTTAAATGCGTTTAAAGGATTAATGAAAACAACAAAAAATCGTTCGAAAGAAGACACTCGAATGATTCGTAAAGCTTTTGATGTAGCTGTTGACGCGCATAAAGATATGCGAAGAAAATCTGGTGAACCTTATATATATCACCCTATTGCTGTTGCACGTATCTGTAGTGAGGAGATGGGACTTGGAGCGACATCTGTAATATGTGCATTACTACATGACACAGTGGAAGATACGCACATTACTCTTCAGGATGTGGAGGATTTGTTTGGTCCAAAAGTTCGTCTAATAATTGATGGATTAACAAAAATTCCAGAAGTTTTTGAAGAAAATGCTTCAATTCAAGCTGAGAATTTCAGAAAAATGATATTAACTCTATCGGAAGATATTCGAGTAGTTTTAATAAAACTTGCCGATAGACTTCATAATATGAGGACATTAGGCAGCATGGCTGTTGATAAGCAACTTAAAATAGCATCTGAAACAAAATTCTTATATGCTCCATTAGCACATAGATTAGGTTTATATTTAGTTAAAGGAGAATTAGAAGATTTGGCAATGTTATATACTGATGCCGAAATGTATCATAGTATAGAAGCTAATTTAAAATCTACCCAAGATGCACGAAATAGATTTATACGTCGTTTTGTAAATCCAATAAAGGAATCGCTTCAATATGAAGGCTATGTATTTGAAATCAAAGCACGTACAAAGTCAATCTCCTCGATTTATCGAAAAATGGTAAAACAAGGAATACCTTTTGAAGAAGTATATGACATTTTTGCAATTCGGGTAATTATAGATACTCCACAAGAACTAGAAAAACCAGATGCTTGGAGAATTTATAGTATTGTAACAGATTTCTATCAACCTAGCCCAGATCGTTTAAGAGATTGGATTTCCACACCTAGAGCTAATGGTTATGAATCATTACATACAACAGTAATGTCACCAACTGGTAAATGGGTTGAAGTACAAATTCGCTCAAAAAGGATGGATGAAATTGCCGAAAAAGGATTGGCAGCTCATTATAAATACAAAGAAAAAAATACTGAAGAGAGTAAATTAGACCGATGGATAAATGAAATAAGAGATTTAATGGAAAATCCTGATGCAAATGCGATGGATTTTGTTAATGATTTCAAACTTAATTTATTTAGAGAAGAAATATATATATTTACTCCAAAAGGCGATCTTAGAGTACTTCCAAATGGTTCTACTATTTTAGATTTTGCATATGATTTACATACCGATATAGGTAATAAATGTATTGGAGGAAAAGTTAATAATAGACTTGTACCATTGAGCTACCAATTACAAAGTGGTGATCAATTAGAAATAATCACTTCTGAAAAACAAAAACCAACAGAAGAATGGTTACTTATGGTAATTTCTGCTAGAGCTAAACAAAAAATTAAAACCACTCTCCATGAAGAACGTAAAGCAATTGCTCAAGATGGAAAGGAAATCCTAGAAAGAAAATTAAAGCAACATAATATAAAATTCACTAAAGAAAATACAACCGTTCTAGAAAAATTTTATGGAATACCAAATACAATAGAATTATATTTTAGAATCGCTAAAAGTAAAATTGATTTAGTTAAATTACGTGAGTTAGAAAACAAAAATGGCGTTTTACATTTAGAGAAAAAACATCTTACTCCAAAGGATAAAAATGAGCAAGATGTTTATTCTAAAATAGATCAAAAAGAAGATACAATAATCATTGGTGAGGATTTTAAAAATATTCAATACACAATGGGAAAATGTTGTAATCCTATTCCTGGTGATATCATTTTCGGTTTTATAACAATTAATGATGGTGTAAAAATACATAGAAATAGCTGCTCAAATGCAGAGCACTTAATGTCTAAAATGGCGTACCGTCTAGTTAAAGCAAAATGGAAGACTGAAGAGTTAAAAGAAAGATTAGCTGCTATAAAATTATACGGGACAGATAGTTTAGGAATTGTAAATAAACTAACGGAAATTATTTCAAACCAACAAAATGTAAATATGAAATTTATTTCTTTTGAAACAAATGATGGACTATTTGAAGGGAAAATAAAAGTATTAGTTTATGACACCCAACATTTGGAACAATTAATGGGAAAATTTGAACAAGTTGAAGGTGTAATTAGAGTTGAACGTTGGGATTTAGATATCGAACATTAATAAATTAGATGCTTAAAATAAAAAATCCGATTTACAAATTTGTAAATCGGATTTTTTTATAATCTCGAAAAAATTATTTTTTCTCTTCTTCTTCTTTTTTATCTTTTGAACAACATTTTTTGTCACTTCCTTTTTTGCACTCTTCTTTTTTATCTTTAGAACAACATTTTTTGTCATCCCCTTTTTTACAGTCTTCTTTATGTTCTTTTGAACATTCTTTTTTGTCTTTGCAACAACCTTTCTCTTTCTTACAGTCTTTTTTCTCTTTATCATCTTGTTGACAAGATTTAACTGTACAAGATCCAGTTGAAGCAGCATAGGCAGTCATCGTAACTGATCCTAAGAACATCATCATTGTAAGGGCAACAAATACTTTTTTCATAGCTAAATAATTTATATTGTTTTTATGTAACGAATGTAGTCTTTTTTATTTCAATTCACCAATTTTAGTGATTTTTGCTTGAACAACATCACCAATTTTAACATTAATTATAGAATCAAGAGGTAGATATAAATCAATCCTAGAACCAAACTTGATAAACCCATATTCTTCACCAGTAGTAACGACTTGATTTTCTTGGACATAATAACAAATTCTTCTAGCAACAGCACCCGCAACTTGACGAAACAAAACTTCTTTGCCTGATGAATGTTGAGTTACAACAGTAGAGCGTTCATTATCAGTACTACTTTTAGGATGCCATGCAACTAAAAATAATCCTTTATGATATTTTACATATTTAATTATTCCGGAAATAGGATTGTAATTAGCATGTACATTTAGAGGTGACATAAATACAGATACTTGAATTCTTTTATCATGAAAATATTCAGTTTCTTCTACTTCCTCGATCACTACAACTTTTCCATCTGCAGGACATAAAATATCATTTTCACCAAATGTAAATTCCCTTTTTGGAATTCTAAAAAATTGAACAATTAAATAAGCCATTACTAATGCTCCAATAGTTAACAACCAAAAAAGCCATTGCCAACCAGTAAAAAGTAAAAGATAAAAGTTTCCTAACTGAATAGTTGTCAGAAGTGTCATCCCAATAATGATAATTAAATATCCTTCCCTATGTAATTTCATATAATAAATTTAAAAGTGACTAAAATTAAGAATAAAATACCACCCAACAGTAGAAAAAAGGCACTGTAAATAAAGCCGCATCAAATCTATCTAATATTCCTCCATGACCTGGTAATATATTTCCAGAATCTTTAATGTTTAAACTTCTTTTGAATAAAGATTCTAGTAAGTCTCCAAAAATTGAACACGGAGCAATTATCAATGCTGCTATGATCCAAAAGAATGAAGGGTAATCATCGCTCCAAAGTCCAATAAAATAAGCAACTGCAACTGTAAATAATGTACCACCAATTGTTCCTTCCCAAGTTTTCTTAGGAGATATTCTTTCGAATAATTTAGTTTTACCAAAAAATCTTCCTGATAAATATGCAAATGTATCGTTTGTCCAAATCAATAAAAACATACCTATCGCAAGTGGATTTTGGTGTGTACTAATACTACTCAAAGAAATCATCAAAGAAAAAGGAATCACTAAATAAAAAATACAAAAAGACATAACTCCTATATTAATTATTGGGAATTCTTTTTTCCTCCACAATTCTGAGATGAATAGTAAAAACAAAATCGGAAAAACTAAAGAGAATGCTTTTAAACCAGATAAAGGTCCTAAAAATATAGACATTAATATTCCAAAAACTAGAAGTGACCCTGTGATTGAAATTCCTGATGATATTTGTACCATTTTATTATCTTCAAAAAGATTATGGAACTCATTTAAACCCAAAATTAAAAATAAGCTCATCACTATTAGTGTAGCTATTATACTCCACCAAAGGGCTCCTATAATTAGAGAAATAAACACACTTCCTGTAAGTGTTCTAAGTAAAATATTATTCATATATATATTTTATAAAGAAACCCGCTGATCAAAAGATCAAGCGGGAATTTTACATATTATTAAAAGAATTTATTTTGTCTGTTCAGTATTTTCAACATCCGAATCACTAACCTCTTCAGACTCTTCTTTATCTAGATTTTCTAAACTTTCTAAACTAGGAATTACTTTATTCTCAGTTGTATTTTCTTCAATTGAATTAACATCTTGAGAGATTTCATTTATTGAATCATCAACTAATAAAGGAGTTTCTTCGACTCCCCATTGTCTCTTTCCAAAAATTGACACTAAATCTTCTTTGAATATAACTTCAGAATCAAGAAGCTTTTCTGCTAAAAGAGTTAATTTATCTTTATTTTCAGTTAGAATACTTAAGGCTCTAGCGTATTGGGATTCTATCAATTTACTTACCTCTTCGTCGATCATTTTTGCAGTATCATCTGAATATGGTTTAGTAAAAGACTCGCGGCCTTGAGAATCATAAAATGACACATTACCAACTCGTTCATTTAAACCATAAACACTAACCATTGCGTAAGCTTGTTTAGTCACTTTTTCAAGATCACTTAGCGCACCTGTACTAATTTTACCGAAAATTAATTTTTCTGCAGCTCTTCCACCTAAAGCAGAACACATATCGTCTAAAATTTGTTCTGTAGTCGTTATACTTCTTTCTTCAGGCAAGTACCATGCTGCTCCAAGTGAATTACCTCGTGGAACAATTGTAACTTTAATTAAAGGATTTGCATACTCCAACATCCATGAAATAGTAGCATGACCAGCTTCATGAAATGCAATAGAACGCTTCTCTTCTTTAGTAATAATCTTATTTTTCTTTTCTAAACCTCCTACAATACGATCTACTGCATCTAAAAAATCTTGTTTCCCTACATGGTCCTTTTTATGTCTTGCAGCTATCAGAGCAGCTTCATTACATAAATTAGCTATGTCGGCTCCAGAAAAACCAGGTGTTTGTTTGGCTAAAAAATCAACATCAATTTTATCGTCAATTTTTATTGGTTTCAAATGAACTTGAAAAATTTCTTTTCGTTCATTAATATCTGGCATATCCACATAAATCTGTCTATCAAAACGACCAGCACGAGTTAGTGCCTTATCCAATACATCTGAACGATTCGTTGCTGCTAAAATTATAACACCTGAATTAGTTTCAAAACCATCCATTTCTGTTAATAACTGATTCAAAGTATTCTCACGCTCATCATTAGAACCGAAACCATTATTTTTCCCTCTAGCTCTTCCAATC
>CALPSU020000030.1 GCA_943326315.2 Chryseobacterium gleum | reverse complement strand
GTTTAATTTCAGCTAAAATGAAATATTTACTTAACAACTTCCTATATTTGTTTCATGATTTTATTTCCTCCTGCAAAAATAAATTTGGGTCTGCATATATTATTTAAGCGGAACGATGGGTTCCATGAGCTTGAAACAGCTATGACTCCTATTCCTTTCAAAGATATTTTGGAAATACTTCCTTCACCAACATTTATTTTTAAACAAACAGGTTTAACTATTCCCGGTGATAGTTCGAATAACCTTTGTGTTAAAGCTTATGAATTGATGAAGGAAGAGTTTGACATCCCTCCTGTTTTTATTCATTTAAGAAAAATTATTCCTATGGGAGGTGGTTTAGGTGGTGGTTCATCTGATGCTGCATATGTTATCACGGGAATAAACTCTCTTTTCAATTTAAAATTATCAATACCTAAACTAGAAGAATTAGCAAGTAAACTAGGTAGTGATTGTCCTTTTTTCATTCAAAACACTGCTCAAATAGCAAAAGGAAGAGGTGAAATATTAACCCCAATAGAAATTGATTTAAAAGGATATTATTTAAAAATAATCAACATCGGCATTCATGTAAGTACAAAAGAAGCATTCAGTGGAGCTAATTTCTCAACCAATACTAGATCCGTTTCTGAAATTATTTCTCACCCAATTTCAACTTGGAAAAATGAATTAGAAAATAATTTTGAAACTACTGTTTTTCCAATTTATCCTGAATTGAAAAAAATTAAAGAAGAACTCTATTCAAAAGGTGCAATTTACGCAGCAATGTCAGGAAGTGGGTCTACAATGTTTGGTATTTTTGAAAAAGAACCAGAAAAGAACTTTGTTGAAAATCCCAATATCATTGAGCTGGTTGTTAAACTCTAAGAAATACTACTCCAATTCGGTTTGGACATCATTATTTTTCTTAATTTTTCTCGAATCAAAAAATGATTAGAATTTTCTAATAAAGGGTCTTCTTCTAATATTTTTCGTGCATTATCTCTTGCAAGTACTACTATTTGGCCATCTTTTGCTAAATCCGCTATTTTTAAATCCAGCTCTCCGCTTTGCTGAGTTCCCATTATATCTCCTGGTCCTCTCAATTCTAAATCTACTTCAGCAATTTCAAAACCATCATTGGTTCTAACCATTGTTTCTAATCGTTTCTTAGATTCTTTTGAAAGCTTTATTCCTGTCATCAAAATACAATAGGATTGCTCAGCACCTCGCCCTACTCTACCTCTTAACTGGTGTAATTGTGACAATCCAAATCGCTCCGAACTTTCGATAATCATTACTGAAGCATTTGGAACATTTACTCCAACTTCTATAACGGTTGTAGCAACCATTATTTGTGTTTCACCTTTTACAAAACGCTGCATTTCAAATTCTTTATCAGCAGCTTTCATTTGACCATGAACAATACTCACACGATAATCGGGCAAAGGAAAAGTTCTAGAAATTGCTTCATATCCATCCATTAAATTATTATAATCCAATGTCTCAGATTCTTTTATCAATGGATACACAATATAAATCTGCCTTCCTTTTGCTATTTCAGACTTCATAAATCCAAAAACTGTCAAACGATTAGTTTCGAATCTATGTGAAGTTTCAATAGCTTTTCTTCCTGGAGGCAATTCATCTATAACAGAAACATCTAGATCACCATAAAAAGTCATTGCCAATGTTCTTGGAATTGGAGTTGCGGTCATTACTAGAATATGTGGTGGAATCGTATTTTTTTTCCACATTCTCGATCTTTGCGCTACTCCAAAACGATGTTGTTCATCAATTACAACGATTCCTAGATTTTTGAATTTAACAACATCCTCTAGTAAAGCATGTGTTCCAACTAAGATATGAACTTCACCAGACTCCAAGCCTTCATGAATTCTTCTTCTATCTTTTTTACCTACTGAACCTGTCAACAATTCTAACTTTACATTCATTCCTTTTAGCATATCTACTAAAGTTACAAAATGCTGAGTTGCTAATATTTCAGTTGGTGCCATTAATGCTCCTTGAAAACCATTTCCAATTCCTATTAACATTGTCAATAAAGCCACTAAGGTTTTACCACTTCCTACATCTCCTTGTAAGAGACGATTCATGTGGTGACCTGTTAAAAAATCTTTTCTAATTTCTTTCAATACTCGTTTTTGAGCTCCGGTTAAATTGAAAGGTAAATGATTCTCATAAAAATCTGTAAAAATCGATCCTACTTCCGGAAAAATATGTCCCCCTAATTTTCGAATACTAATTTGCTTTCTCATCAGCATCTCCAATTGTAGAAAAAATAATTCCTCAAATTTTAAACGAATTCGAGCTGAAATAATACTTGCTTCACTAGTCGGACAATGAATTTGAATCATTGCAGATTCCCTAGAAATCAACCTTAATTCATTAACTATATTATAAGGTAAAGTTTCGACAATCTTACCTTTAACTTGATCTATTAAAATTGCCGTTAATTTTCCAATTCCTTTCGAACTTAAGCCATTCATACTTAATTTCTCAGAACTTGAATACACACCTTGAAGTCCTTTTTCTGATTTTACTTTTTCAAATTCAATTATTTCTGGATGAGGAATATTGAACGTAGATCCGAAAATTTTCGCCTTGCCGTAAATCTGAAACTCAGTATTTAATTTTAATAAAGGTTTAATCCATTTCCCTCCTTGAAACCAAACTAAATCAATTATCCCTGTACGATCCTGAAATTTAGCAGTTAATCTATTTTGTTTTCCAACTAATTTTTCTGAAACATGAATAATCATTCCTTTTAATTGAGCTGGTCCATCCAAAGTTGGTAATTCAGAAACGGAATGATATTGTGATCTATCTAGATAACGAAACGGAAAGTAATTTAATAAATCATCGTATGTATTAATACCTGCTTCTTTCTTTAAAAGTTCAGCTCTTTGAGGACCAACACCTTTTAAAAAACCGATAGGAGTTTGCAGGAAATCGTTCATTTTATTTTTTATACAATTCTAAACCTTTATCAATCCATTTTTTGAAATCTTTTGGATTACTATGATGTTCAAAATCTGCTGAACCGATTGGTAAATCTTTTCCTTCAGCATCTAACATTACATAATAAGGCTGAGAAGCAGCTTTATATTTGCTAATTTCCATATACATCCATTTGTCCCCTGTAGTTTTTAAAAGTTTCTTGTTTCCAGGAACTAATTCAACTACTTTTTGTTCACTTTTTGGTAAAGCGATTCTTTCATCTACATGCAATGAAACAATCACCACATTATCTCTTAAATTTTCAATAATTCCTTTTTCTCCCCAAACGCTTTCTTCCATTTTTCGACAATTCACACAATTGTGCCCTGTAAAATCGACAAATAAAGGCTTGTCTACTTCTTGAGCATAAGCATAAGCTAAATCGTAATCATCAAACACCATTAAACCTTGCGGACCTAAATGTGTTCCTTCAATTTTCTCAACGTTAGAATTTGAATTCGAATTACCTCCAAAACCTAAAGGAGATTCACTATAATTTGAAGGTGGAGGGAATGCACTTATCAATTTTAAAGGAGCGCCAAACATACCAGGAATCATATAGATAACAAAAATAAAAACGAAAGTCCCAAATAAAGTTCTACCAACCGATAATCTTTCTAACGGGCTATCATGCGGTAATTTTATGAATCCAAATAAATACAAAGCTAGAACTCCAAAAATTCCAATCCAAATTGCTAAAAACAATTCTCTCTCTAAAAAGTGACCTTGAACTGCTAAATCAGCATTGGATAAAAATTTAAATGCTAATGCTAATTCTAAAAATCCTAAAACTACTTTTACGGAATTCAACCAACCTCCCGATTTAGGCAATGTATTCATCCATCCTGGAAAAGCAGCAAACAATCCAAAAGGTAAAGCTAATGCAATAGAGAAACCAAACATTCCTACAAATGGCGCTATTCCACCGATTGAAGCCGCTTCTACTAGAAGAGTACCGACAATTGGTCCAGTACAAGAAAAAGAGACTAAAGCTAAAGCTAAAGCCATAAAGAAAATTCCAACTACACCTCCTTTATCTGAAGCTTTATCTGCTTTATTTAACCATGAATTAGGCATTCTAATTTCAAAAGCTCCTAAAAATGATATTGCAAAAATTGCCAAAATCAAAAAGAAAACGATATTAAAGGTTGGGTTTGTGGACATTTCATTTAGAACTTCCGCACCGAAAACCCTTGTTACAACTGTCCCTAAAAGGATATAAATAATTATAATTGAAAGTCCGTACAATAAAGCATTTTTAATTCCATGTGCTCTTGATTTACTTTGTTTTGTAAAGTAACTAACCGTCATTGGAATCATAGGGAATACGCACGGTGTTAATAAAGCGGCTAAACCACTTATAAAAGAGAGAATGAAGATTGTCCACATGGATCTTTCTTCTTTTTTATGACCTATACCCATAACAACTTCTTTTTCATTTATAACTTGGTGAATCGAAGTAATATTTTTGTCATTTTTATCTTTAGCAACAACTATAGAATTTTCAGAAATTGAATCTTTACTGTCCTTTAACTCTTCTATAATTACACCTTTTATATTTAACGTAAAATTAGTTTCAAATGGAGGTAAACACTTAACATCATTGCAAGTCTGAAAGGAAAAAAGTCCACTAATATTAAAATCTTTAGCTGACAATATCTTTATTTTTTGCTTTAAAATAACAACACCTTCATGGTAAACCAAATCTTCACCTATTTCTTCATCGTGTTTAAAGATCGGTTTGGGTTCAGAAATCTCACCAATCAATTTAAAATTTGAAGACTTATTAAAATTTAATAGTGTAGGTAGAGTAAAACTAGTCTTTGGAACATGTGCAGGACCTACATGCCAATGATCCAAAATTGAAATTTGACAGGAGACAATTGCTTCATCTCCATCTTGCGTAACACTAAACTTCCATTTCACCTTAGAATCTCCTAATTCTATTTGAGCAGATAAAAATGAAACAGTTAAAAATAAAACGAATACACTTAGAATTATTTTTTTCATATTTAATTATTTTTTAAGTTCAATTTTAAAATTTTTATCAATTGGCGGCAAACACATTGTTTCGTTACAAACCATAAAGTTAATCACCACGTCTAAATTAGTATTTTCTTTTAATTCAATTTCTTGCAAGAAAACTACGTTATCATTAAAAAAAGCTATTACTGCCCCAAAATTAGGGTCAAATTTCTCTATTGGTTTTGGTTCGAGAACCTTACCTATTAATTTTAAAAAATTATTATCTGAAAAATTTATTTGAGTTGGAATTGGTCCATCATCTCCTTTCAAATACTGACTATACAAATGCCAGCCTTTTTCAATATTTGCTTCTAATTCAATATTATTTAAATTAGAATTATAACGAACCGACCATTCTACCTTTTCTTGTGAAAAAATAAATGAACTCAAAAATAAAAAAAATAAAATTGAAGCGATTTTCATTAAAATAAATACTTATTCAAATATACACTTTAGAAAGTTAAGAAAATAAACACACTTTACATGAATTATTGAATTCCTAAATAGAAATATCACCCAATTTAACTAAATAAAAAAAGCCTGTATCACTAGAAAGTAATACAGACTTATATTTTTTATAGATTTTTAAAGTTTAATTTCTAAAATTCTGGATATTGGAATCCAAATACCTCCTTTTAAACAGATAAATTTTGCTCCATTAGCCCAAAGAGTTGTATCTACTCTTTTCAATCCTAAATCGTCGTGAAAAATAATAGTTACTTTACTATGGTGCGCATTTCCTAATTTTACAGCCGTTTCAATTTGATTCATCAATTCAGGATGTTGTTTTATTGGGGTATGATCATGAAAAGTTAATGAAGCAATTATTTCTTTTTCAACTGTTTCCGGTGCTTGTATATTTTCTGACATAATGAAAAGATATTAAATAATTTATAACTCGAATGATTAAATACAAATCTAAGAAAAATTATTAATAAAATAAAGGATATTTATCCACATTGTAATCACAAATAGTTCACATCTTTAATCTCGCCATAGAAGATACGGATTGATCTGCAAACATTTTTCTTTCATACATAAACTTTCCAGTTATTGCAATCATAGCTGCATTGTCCGTACAATATTCAAATTTTGGAATAAATACTTTCCATTTTAACTTTTCACCAACACTAATTAATTCAGTTCTTAAGCATGAATTTGCAGAAACACCTCCAGCAATAGCAATTTCATTAATTTTCAATGTAGAGGACGCTTTTATTAATTTCACAAACAAAATATCAATTATAGATTTTTGAATTGAAGCACATAAATCAGATAGATTATCTTTAATAAAATCTGGATTTAATTTCTCTTGTTTTTGAATAAAATAAAGTATCGATGTTTTTAGGCCGCTAAAACTATAATCATAACCTTCCATTTTGGGTTTAGCAAACTCAAATTTAGTAGAATCTCCTTCTTTAGCATATTTATCAATTAATGGCCCTCCTGGATATGGAAATCCTAAAATTTTAGCAGATTTATCAAAAGCCTCTCCTGCAGCATCATCAATTGTAGTTCCAATTACCTCCATTTCTAAATAGTCTTTCACTAAAACAATTTGTGTATGTCCTCCCGAAACTGTTAAACATAAAAAGGGAAATTTAGGCTTATCTTTACCTTCCTCTTCAATAAAGTGAGCTAATACATGTCCATGCATATGATTTACATCAATTAGAGGGATATCTAAAGCTAAAGAAAATGCTTTTGAAAACGAAGTGCCAACTACTAAAGAACCTAGTAATCCAGGCCCTTTTGTAAAAGCTATAGCATTAATATCTTTTATATCAATACCGGCATCCTTAATCGCTTGATTTACAACTGGAATTATATTTTTTTGATGTTCTCTACTCGCTAATTCAGGAACTACCCCACCATATAATTTGTGAATGTCTTGAGAAGCTATTATATTTGAAATAACTGTCTGATTTCTAAGTACTGAAGCAGAGGTGTCATCACAAGATGACTCAATAGCTAATATGATTGTTTCTTTTGTACTCAACTTTATGTAAATTTGTGAATATAGATGGTAAAATTACTTAAAATAATAGGAAAAATTATCGGTATCTCATTCGAATGGGTATTGATTTTTGTAATATTATTTTCTTTTATCATACGAACAAGTATCGTTCAAACTTATTTAGCAAAAATTGCAACTTCATATCTTTCTAAAGAATTAAAAACGGAAATAAAAATTGATAAAATATCCGTGATCTTCATCAATAGAATAGCGCTTGATGGTCTTTTAATAAAAGACCTACAGAATGACACGCTTGCATATATCTCTACAGCCTATATAACTCTAGATGAATTAAATAACAAACATAAATTAATTATTAAAAAAGCTGAAATTGAAAACTCAGTAATTAAATTAAGGCAAGATAAAATTACCAGAGATTTTAACTATGAATTTATCGAAGACTATTTCAAAACGAGCGATACCACTAAACCTTTAATAATTCAATTAAACGAAGTTCATTTAAAAAATGTAGATTTTCATTTCGATGATTATTTACATCCGAAGATTAAATGGGGAATGGATTACGATCACCTCAAAGTTGACATTGTAAATCTAGATTTAACAAATATTTCAATCAATTCAGGAATAATTAGAGCAAATATTAATAATTTAAGAGCAAACGAAAAAAGCGGTTTTGTGCTAGATAAATTGAATTGTATTGCAAAAGTTTCTGAAAAAGGAGTCTACACAAAAAACGTTCGCGTTCAAACTCCATATTCTATTATTTACGCTCCAAAATTTAACATGGTCATGAATCATTATTCGGATTACATGACATTTATTGACAGTGTTTCCTTTGATGCATATGCCGTTCCGAGTAAAATATCAATGAAGGATATAGCTTTTTTCGTTCCAAAGTTTGAAGGGATGGATCAAATTGTTTACGCAAAAGGAAATGTTTCTAGAAAAACTAAAAACATGCGTATTTCAAATTTAGATTTAACAACGGGAGATCATTCTAAAATAAGAGGAAATTTCAATTTACCTGATTTTAGAGACCTTTCTAATGCTTTTTACAATGAAAAAATAGATTATGCCTTTTTTACTGTAGAAGATTTAAAAAAAATAAAGCTGCCAAAATCTTCAAGTTTAGAATATTTAGAATTTGATAAACAAATAGAACGTCTTGGGTATTTTGAAACAATTAATGGTCATATTGAAGGTTTCAATGATCAATTTGTTTTATCAGCTAAAAAAATAAATACAAAACTTGGAAAATTTGAAATGAGTAATGGTATTTTGTTTACGGAAAATAAAACTAACAATTCATATTATTTTGAACGTTCTCAATCGAGTGATTTTGATATTAAAGTAGATAGTTTTCAATTGGGTGAGTTTATTCAAAACTCTGATTTAGGAATTGTTGACGGAACTTTTTTCTTAAGTGGTGAAGCAAAATCTTTTTCAGATATTAAATTCAATGATATTGAATGTATAATAAACCAATTTGACTATCTAGGATATTCATATAAAAACATAACCATTGAAAAAGGAAAATATATAAATAATGTTTTCGATTCAAAAATTGATATTAAAGATGAAAACTTATGTCTATCCTACGATGGTATTATTGACTTTAATGGAAATCAGCATATTCTTATAAATGTTGATATTACTAAAGCTAATCTTGATAAATTAGAAATTACTCATTCTGGAAATTCAGTATTAAAATCGAGTTTTTCTATTGATTTAAAAGGTAATCATGCAAATAACATCGCTGGTAAAATTATAGTTAATAACTTAGATTATGCTGAAAACGAAAGGGATTTTAACATACCAAAGCTAGACATTGTCATTGATAGAAAGCCAAAAGAAGATTACCTCTCAATTAAAAGTAAATTAGGAAATGTTCTTTTTGTTGGAAAAGTTGATTTCAATACAATTATATACGATTTTGAAAATCAGGTTAGCAAACTTTTCCCTGCAATTATACCATTAAAAAAACCTTCAAAACGAAAACTATTAAAAACAAAAAATAATTTTATTTACAGTATAGAAACGAATGAAATTAATGATTTACTAACTGTTTTACTTCCTAGTTTAAAACTTGCACCTGGAACTAAAATAGAAGGACACTACAATGGTTTAAATGAAAATGCATTAATGGTTATTAATTCAAAATCAATTAAATACAATCAATTAAAATTTGAAGGAGTTAGTGCAAAACAAGAAATGAATTCCAATTCATTAACCGCAAATTATTTCATTTCTAATTTTTATTTAAACGATTCTATCGATGTAAAAAACCTATCGTTAATTATTAATGGTGATAAAGATTTAATAAAATCAAAAATAGCCTGGAATCCAGATACAAAAAATGAATCTGCTATTGAATGGAATACTTCAGTTTTAGGAATTGACAAATATGACATTGCATTATTACCTTCTTATTTTAGTTTAAAAGAAAAAAAATGGAGTCTAGTTAATAAATCTGATATAGTGATAAATGGAACAACTATAGATATTGGACATTTTTTATTGGAGAGAGATCAACAATATTTATCCGTAAACGGTAGAATCTCCAAAAACAGTAATGACCAATTAAATTTTAGAATAAATGACTTCAATTTGGATGATTTTAGCTCACTATTTGGACCTAAAATCAATATAAAAGGATTAGTAAATGGCTGGGGATATATTTCGAATCCATACGATAATTTATCCTATTCAGGAGATGCTAACATTCAAAATCTATACATAAACGATAAAGAAATAGGAAGTATTTTCATTCAATCTCAATGGAATAAATCTTTAAACAGTATTGGAATTAATGGCGATTTAATTTATAAAGGAAATGAAACTTTTGGCTTTGAAGGGCAATATAACATCTTAAATAATGGTAATAATCTTGATTTTAATTTAATCTTTGATAATACTGACATTTCTTTTGTAAATGCCTTTATAGATCCTGAAATTATAACAAACGTAAAAGGCTTCTTGGTTGGTAAACTTAAAGTTATTGGAACGTTTGAAAATCCAGAAATAAATGGTGAAATTGAACTAATTAATGGAAATGCAAAACTCGAATTATTAAATGTGAACTATACTCTAAACGGTAAAATAAACTCAGATAAGTATGGGTTTTATATTAATAATTTACCTATTACAGATCAAGAAGGAAATACAGGGTCAATTATCGGTTCGATTTACCATACAAAATTTTCAAACTGGAACTATGACGTTGTATTCAACTTAGAAGATGATGGAAATAGAAATGGATTTGCACCCGGTCATATCCAGCCTCTTGATCGTTTTTTAGTAATGAATACTAGTTATAAAAAAGAAGATGTTTATTATGGAAAAGGTTATGGAACAGGAATTGTAGAAATATCTGGATTTACCGATATCGTAATAATTGATGTAAATTTAAAAACAGAAGATGGCTCTAAAATATTTTTCCCTATGTATGGAATTGGAGACATTGAAGAAGATGAGAGCTTTGTTAAATTTAAACAAAAAAACAATCCATTCCCTATAGTTGAAGATTCAAAATTTGATTTTACAGGTTTAGAGTTAAGAATGAATTTCAAAGTAACTCCTGAAGCAGAAATTAAAATTATTTTAAATGAAGAAACTGGTGATGAAATTACTGCATCGGGATCTGGTGATATTTCTGTAAATCTAAACGAACTAAATGACCTTACTCTAGATGGTGCATTTCAAGTAAAACAGGGAGATTATAACTTTGTAATGAGACCTATAAATCAAAAATTTATTATTCAAGAAAATAGTACTGTAACCTGGACTGGAGATCCTTATAAAGCAATAGTTGATTTAAAATGTTATTATACAGTATATGCTAATTTAAATGAAATTTCACCCGTACAAAATACTGGAAGTAGCTCTGGAACAGGTATAACTGGAAATCAAGAAATTAAATGTTATTTAAATCTAACAGAATCAATTCTTAAACCTACCATCTCATTTGATATTCAAGCACCTAAAACAAATGAAACTGGTTTATCTTTATTAAATAGAATAAAAAGTAATCCAGATATGCTCAATAAGCAATTTTTCTCTTTACTACTATTTAAAAACTTCCAACCAATTGATGGACAAACAAATACTGGTGTAGGTGGTAGTAGTGCAGCTCTTGATTTAGCTCAAAGTCAAATTAATTCTATGCTTTCTCAAGTTTCGAAAGATTATAAATTAAATGTTGGCTTAGATAAAAACGTTATGACTTCAGGTACATCAATGACTGTAGGTGTTTCTAAAGGTTTTTTTGGTGATAGACTGTTATTAAGAGGTAATTTTGGAGTTGAAAACACTGGTGTAAGTGTAAATAGCAATAAAAATTTTCCAATTGGAGATGTTAATTTAGAGTATATTCTAAATGAAGCAGGTACGTTTAAAGTAAATATTTTCAATGAGTCAAATCAAAATAGAATATACTCTAACAATCCAGCCTTATTTAGCCAAGGAGCTGGTATTCAATATCAAGAAGAGTTTAACACTGTCAATAACTTTAAAGTTTACCAATATTTTCTAGATCTTTTTAGAAGCAAAAAAAATAAAAAAAGTGTTTCAAAAAGAAAAACCAAAAGGGTTCCTGTAACACCAATTAATTCAACGAATACAACCTTTTTTATTCCGACGAATTATCTAGAAAATTCACTATCGAGAACATTGATAAATTTTGCTTCTTGATTTCATTTTAATTATTTTTACAACATGAAAAAAGTACTTATTGCCAACAGAGGAGAAATTGCACGGAGAGTTATCCGTACGCTTAAAAAAATGAACATCGCAAGTGTTGCTATTTATTCTGATGCAGACAGAAATGCTCCACATGTTCTTGAAGCGGATGAAGCTGTATATGTTGGTGAAAGCCCTTCTTCTGAAAGTTATTTGAAGCAAGATTTAATTCTTCAATATTGCCTTGAGATGGGAGTTGACGGCATTCATCCTGGTTACGGTTTCTTATCTGAAAATGCAGGTTTTGCGAGAAAAGTAAAAGAAGCAGGAATTATATTTATCGGACCTTCTCCTGAAGCAATGGAAGTTATGGGCGATAAATTAAGTGCTAAACAAGCTGTAAAAGAATTTAATGTTCCTTTGGTTCCTGGTGTTGATCATGCAATTACGGATGTTCAGGAAGCTATAAAAATTGCAGAAGAAGTAGGTTATCCTATTCTAATCAAAGCTTCTGCTGGAGGTGGTGGTAAAGGTATGCGTTTAGTTGAAAACTCATCTGAATTCGTTGAACAAATGAAATTAGCTCAAAATGAGGCGCGTTCTTCGTTTGGGGATGATGCTGTTTTCATAGAAAAATTTGTTACAAAACCACGTCACATTGAAATTCAAGTTTTTGCGGATAGACAAGGTAATACTGTATATTTATTTGAACGTGAATGCTCTATTCAAAGACGTCATCAAAAGGTAATTGAAGAAGCTCCGAGTGCTTTATTAACACCAGAATTACGAAAAGAAATGGGAGAAGCAGCAGTTGCTGTTTGTAAAGCTTGTAATTACGAAGGAGCTGGAACTGTAGAATTCTTAGTTGATGCAGATATGAAATTCTATTTCCTAGAAATGAACACACGTCTTCAAGTTGAACACCCTGTTACAGAAGAGATTACAAAATTAGATTTGGTTGAATGGCAAATTAGAGTTGCTCGAGGTGAAAACTTACCTAAACAACAAGATGAATTACAAATTCACGGTCACGCTATTGAAGTTCGAGTTTATGCTGAAGATACATTAAACGGTTTCACACCTGATATTGGACGTTTAGATAGATATAGAATTCCAACTGGAAGAAGTGTTCGTGTAGATGATGCTTTCTTGGAAGGAATGGATATTCCGATATACTACGACCCTATGATTGCAAAGTTGGTTGTTTGGGGTAAAAATAGAGAAGAGGCAATTAAACGTACGTTGGTTGCTATCGATGAATATCAAATTTCAGGATTAAAAACAACCTTAGATTTTGGGAAATATGTTTTAAAACACCCTGCTTTTAGAAGTGGTGATTTTGATACAAACTTCGTTAAACATTATTTCGAAGATCCAAGAATTATGTATACCGCGATGGAAGAAGAAAAAGAGGCTCTTTCTCATGGCATTGATGAAATTTGGAATTCAATCAAAGAAAGAAACAAAAAAGAATTTGCTTCAAGAGAGATAACAAGTTCTTGGATTAACACACGAGCTTAAATGATGTTGAATGATGGATGTTTAATTTTTGATTAACATCCATCATCAAACATCAAACATCCAAAATCAAAAATCAAAAAGTAATGTATATAATATTTGATACCGAAACAACAGGTCTACCTAGAAATTGGAATGCCCCGATAACGGACACAGACAATTGGCCTCGAGCGGTACAAATTGCATGGCAATTACATGATGATATGGGAAATCTTCTCGAACAGAAGGATTACCTAATAAAACCTGAAGGATACGATATTCCTTACGATGCTGAAAGAATTCATGGTATTTCTACAGCACTTGCTGATGAACTTGGAGCTGATCTTGAAATGGTTCTTCAAGAATTTAACATTGCATTAAGTAAAGCTAAGTTCGTTGTTGGACAAAACGTTGGGTTTGATGTAAATATTCTAGGTTGCGAATTTATAAGAAAAGGACTAGACTCTCCGATGGGTTTAATGCC